>NZ_LMER01000014.1:447957-487711 GCF_001426435.1 Angustibacter sp. Root456
GACCAGCTCGGCCAACGGTGTGCGCGGGCCGGTGAAGAACGGCACCTCGTGGCGCACGTGCCGGCGGGCGTCGGTGGCGCGCAGGTCGCGCATCACGTCGACGATGCGGTGCAGGTCGTCAGCCTCGAAGGCCAGGATCCACTCGTAGTCGCCCAGCGCGAACGACGACACGGTGTTGGCGCGGACGTCGGGGTACTCGCGGGCGGCCATGCCGTGCTCGTGGAGCATCCGCTTGCGCTCCTCGTCGGGCAGCAGGTACCACTCGTAGGAGCGGACGAACGGGTACACGCAGATGTAGCCGCGCGCGGGCTCACCGGCCATGAACGCCGGCACGTGGCCCTTGTTGAACTCCGCAGGGCGGTGCAGCGCGACGTTCGACCACACCGGCTGCAGGTGCCGGCCGAGCTCGGTGCGGCGCAGCCGTCGGTAGGCCTCCTGCACCACCTCGACGGACGGCGCGTGCCACCACACCATGAAGTCGGCGTCGGCGCGCAGGCCCGCGAGGTCGTAGAAGCCACGCACCTCCAGGCCGTCGGCCGACAGGTCCTTCAGCACCTGCTCGACCTCGGCCACCAAGCCCGCGCGGTCGCCGTCGCCCAGGGGCTCGCGCACCGCGAAGACCGACCACATCGTGTAGCGCAGGGTCTCGTTGACCTCGCGCGCCCGGATCCGGCCCTTGCTCGCCACGTCAGTCATGCTGCGATTGTCCTCCTCGTTCAGGCCGAGCGCGCACCTGGGTCACCGCGGCCAGCACGCGCTCGGCCGCCTGCCGTCCGGACGCCACGCACGCCGGAACCCCCACGCCGCCGTAGGCCGCACCGGCCACCGCGAGGCCGGGTCGCGTGGCCACGTCGTCGAGCACCCGCTGCACTCGGTCCAGGTGGCCGACGTCGTACTGCGGCAGGCCGCCACCCCAGCGCGTCACCAGCGACGCCGCCGGGTCGGGCAGCCGCACACCGGGGATCGCACGCAGGTCGACCAGCGCTCGGCGCACGATCTCGTCGTCTTCCAGCTGCAGGTCGCGCTCCTCGCCGAAGCGGCCGACCGACGCCCGCACGACGACGTGGCGCGGGTCGGACTCGTCGAGCCACGCCCACTTGGACGACGCGAACGTCGTCGCCTTGATGTAGCGGCCGTCGACCGGTGGAACGAGCAGTCCCGAGCCGTCGAGGCCGGCCACTGCGGCCCGGTCGAGCAGCAGCGTGACGAGCGCGACGCTGGCGTACTGCACCTCGGCGAGGGCGCCCGCCGCCGGAGGAGCGACGTCGCGCAGCAGCCGGGACGCCGGAGCCGCCGGAACCGCGAGCACCACACCGTCGACGTCCACGACCTGCTCGTCGACGGTCGGCCCGGTGACCAGACGCCAGCGCCGGGCGTGCCGCTCGAGCCGGCGGACGGTGGTGCGCGTGCGGATCTCGACCCCCTTGGCCCGCAGCGCGTCGGCGACCGCCAGGGGCAGCCGGCCCACTCCCCCGACGACGCCGCTGAACACCGGCGCCTGGGTCGCCTGCCCACGCGCAGCGGCCCGCGCGGCGGCCCGCACCAGCGAGCCGCCGTGCGCAGCGGCGTCCCACAGCGGCGGCACGGTCGCGCGCAGCGACAGGCGGCTCGCGTGACCGGCGTAGACACCGCCGAGCAGGGGCTCGACGAGCCGGTCGACCACCCCCTGGCCCACCCGCGAGGCGACGAACGACGCGACGTCGACGTCGTCGTCCAGCGCCGGCCAGGTCGCCGTGGGCTCGGCCCCGACGCGGGCGACGGCGTCGGCGTCCAGCAGGCCGTCGAGCCCCGCGACGCCCGACGGAACCCCCATGAGCGTGCCCTTCGGCAGCGGGTACCGGCCACCACCGCTCCACAGGCCCGCACCCACCGGGCGCGGTGGCTGCAGGTCGTCGCCGAGGCCGACCTCGTGCGCGAGGTCGAGCGCCTCGGGACGGCGCGCGAGCAGGGACTCGGCGCCGACGTCGACCACGGCGGCGCCCACCTCGCCCAGCGCCAGCTTGCCGCCAACCTGCGGCGAGGCCTCGAGCACGACGACCCGCACCGCCGCACCGGACGTCGCGAGCTGCCACGCGGCCGCGAGACCGGCGATACCACCGCCCACGACGGCCACCAGGGGCTCGGCGGCGGAGCGCAGGTCTGGCACCACTGCGGCGCGGGTCATGGCACGAGGTTCGCAGACCGTGACCTGATCGAGATCGACCGGGGGGAACGCGCACCTCCTACGCCGCCGTCCCATCGCCGACCCAGCCCCGCCGGCGAAGGGACGCCGCGATGAAGCGCATGCGCACCACCCGATCACTGCTCACCGTCACGCTGGGGGTACTCGCCGCGCTCGCGCTCGCCGGGTGCGGGGGCTCCGGCGGCGACGCCAGCTCCGCCGGCGCGGACAACAGCGCGCCCAAGGTCGCGTCCCAGCCCGCGGAGCGCGGGGCTCCTGATGCCGGAGGCAGCTCCGAGGGCAGCCGCGCCGGGTCAGGGACGACGTCCGGTCAGGCGGCTGACGCCGCGAGCTTCGAGCAGCGCGTCGTCCGCACCGCCGACATGGCCGTGCAGACGAACGACGTGCCGGCTGCGGTGGTCCGGGTTCGCGGCATCGCCGAGACGGCGAAGGGCTTCGTCGCCGGCGAGCAGACCACGACGTCCCCGACCGAGCCGCGGCCGGTCGAGCGCGGCAGCGACCCTGCGCCGCCCCCGAAGCCGTGGAGCCAGTCGGTGCTCACCCTGCGCGTGCCGAACGCCTCGCTCGACCGCGTGATGCAGCAGATCGGCGACCTCGGCTCGGTCACCAGCCGCAACCAGAGCAGCCAGGACGTCACCGGCAAGTACGTCGACACCGCCAGCCGCGTGCGGTCGCAGACCGCGAGCGTCGAGCGGGTGCGGGCACTGCTGTCGCAGGCGAAGGACCTCGGCCAGATCGTGCAGATCGAGGGCGAGCTGGCGCGACGCGAGGCCGACCTGGAGTCGCTGAAGTCCCAGCTCGCCGCCCTGGACGACCAGACGACGCTGTCGACGTTGACCGTCACGATCACGCCGCACGAGACCGCCGCGGCACCGACCTCGCGCGACAACGCCTTCGTCTCCGGACTCCACGCGGGCTGGACGGCGCTCGCCGCCACCGGGGCCGTGCTGCTGGCCGTGGTCGGCGCCCTGCTGCCCTTCGCCGTCGTCGTGGCGGTGCTCGGCCTACCGGTGCTCTGGTGGCTGCGCCGCCAGCGCCGGCGTCGCGCACAGGCGCCCGCCGCCACCGTCTGACGTGCGCTGCCGTGCATGATCACGGCCGACCCCTTCCGGCGTGATCATGCACGGCAGCGCAACGGGTCAGGCCGACGCCGCGTGGACGACGTCGACCACCCGCTGCAGCGCGGCCGGATCAGCGTTCGGGGGCACACCGTGGCCGAGGTTGAACACGTGGCCGGGCGCGCGGCGTCCGGCTTCCAGCGTTTGCCGCACGCGCTGCTCGAGCACCGCCTCGGGCGCGAACAGCATGGCCGGGTCGAGGTTGCCCTGCACGGCGCGGTCGGGGCCGATGCGGCGGCTGGCCTCGTCGAGTGCGACGCGAAAGTCGACGCCGACCACCTCGGCCCCGGCGTCCCCCATGGCGCCGAGCAGCTCGCCCGTGCCGACACCGAAGTGGATGCGCGGGACGCCGAGGTCACCCACCGCGGCGAGAGCGGCCGCGGAGTGCGGCTGGACGTACTCGACGTAGTCGGCGAGCGGGAGCGCCCCCACCCAGGAATCGAACAGCTGCACCGCGCTCGCCCCCGCCTCGACCTGCACGCGCAGGAACGCCCCTGCGATGGCGGCGAGGCGTCCGGCCAGCGCGTGCCACAGCTGGGGGTCGCCGTACATGAGGGCCTTGGTGCGCTCGTGGTTCTTCGACGGGCCGCCCTCGACGAGGTACGACGCGAGCGTGTACGGCGCGCCGGCGAAGCCGATGAGTGGCGTGGCCGCCAGCTCGGCCACGAGCAGCCGCACGGCCTCGACGACGTACGGCACGTCGGCCGCGGTGAGCTCGGGCAGCCGGTCGAGGTCCTTCAGCGTGCGGAACGGCTCGGCGACGACCGGCCCCACACCGGGCACGATGTCGAGGTCGACGCCGATGGCCTTCAGCGGCACCACGATGTCGCTGTAGAAGATGGCCGCGTCGACGCCGTAGCGGCGCACGGGCTGCAGCGTGATCTCGGTGACGAGCTCGGGACGCGCGCACGAGTCGAGCATCGAGATGCCCTCGCGCACCGCGCGGTACTCCGGCAGCGAGCGCCCGGCCTGGCGCATGAACCACACCGGTGTGCGGGCGGGCCGCTCGCGCCGGCAGGCACGCAGGAAGGGCGAGTCCGACAGGGCGTTGGGCGAGGTCACGCGGTGCATCGTCCCACGCGGACGGGCACGCTCAGGCCGCGCGACCCAGCGCCACGAGCGCCACACCGGCGAGGGCGGCCGACACCCCGAGGAGCTGCACGCGGGTCAGCCGCTCGTGCAGCACCAGGCGCGCGAGCAGCACGGTGACCACCGGGTAGAGCGAGCCGAGCACCGACGTGATGCTGAGGAAGCCGCGCTGGGAGGCCAAGGCGAACGTGAGGTTGGCGCCGACGTCCCCGAGCCCCACGAGCGCGAGCGAGGGCACGTCGCGGGGCGTCAGCCCACCCACCGAGCGCACGACGAGCGCGGTGACGACGAAGGCCGTCACGCTGGTGGCCCGCATGCCGGTGAGCGTCATGACGGCGTCCGCGCGCGACCCGCGCTCGATGCACACCAGCGCGAGCCCGAACCCGACGCCCGCGACGGCGGCCAGGGCGACCGGCCGCGCACCGGCTCTGCCGCGCAGCTCGGGTCCGCTAGCGGCCACCGCACCGATCAGCCCGAGCACGAGCCCCGCGAGGGTGATCGACGTCGGCCGCTCCCCTGCGACGATCCCGATCACCACCGGCACGACCGCACCCAGTGCCGCGATCGGCGACACGACGCCCATGGTGCCGCTGCCCAGCGCGGCGTAGAAGCAGACCAGCGCGGTGGTGCCGACCACCCCTGACGCCACGGCCCACGGCACCCACGCCGCTGACCCGCTACCCGCCCCCGTCGCGAGCGCGACGACGCCGATGGCGACGAGCCCGCACGCCTGTGACGCGGCGACGACGGCGAAGGCGGGCAACGTGCGTGAGCGCAGGCCGCCGAGGAAGTCCGCGCTCCCCCACATCAGCGACGAGACGAGTGCGAGGGCGACGGCCATCAGCGCAGGCTAGCCAGCCGCTCGCCGTCCCGGCGTGGCTGCCCACGAGATGTGGGTCGCGGCCGTACGCTGCGCTCATGGTCGCGAGGACCCTCCCCGACGACGCGCCGGAGCCGTTCCAGGCTGCGCTGCGGGCACTGAAGAGCGCCGTGCTGCGCCCCGAGATCGTGCTCACCGAGGCCCCGTCGCCCGGGCGCATCGCGCCGTACTCGGTGGCGCTGACCGCGGACGTCGTCGACCGCCGCGGCGCGGGTGAGGCCGAGGAGCTCGCCACGGGCCGGTTCGTGCTGCTCTATGACCCGTCGTCGCCCGAGCCGTGGGACGGCACGTTCCGCGCCGTGACCTTCGTGCGCGCTGACCTCGAGCCCGAGCTGGGGTCTGACCCGCTGCTCGGCGAGGTGGGCTGGTCGTGGCTGCTCGAAGCGCTCGACCAGCGCGGCGCCGCCTACCGCAACGAGGGCGGAACCGTGACGCGCGTGGTGTCCGAGAGCTTCGCCGCGCTCGCCGACCGGCCCTCCGGCGTCGAGATCGAGATCCGGGCGTCGTGGACGCCGCAGGACGACGACCTCGCCGCCCACCTGTCAGCCTGGACCGACCTGCTGTGCACCGTGGCGGGTCTGCCGCCACTGCCGGAGGGCGTCACCGCCCTGCCGGCGCGCCGTCGCTGAACGCGGTCCGAGCTCCTGGACGCATCACGGCGCACCACCTGGACCGAACCCGTCAAGGTCCGGCTCACTCCTGCCGATGATCCGGCGACGGAACCACCAGGAGCAGGGCCTCGCGCCGGGACGACACCCACGCGCGAGCAGGACAAGGAGGCAGGCGTGGCTGCGGTCGCCGAGCGTGTTGCGGGGGTGCCGCTGACCCGGCCGGGTCGGTTCGCGGCGCTCGTCGTGATCAGCCCGCAAGGGCCGCGCGACGCCGTGAGCCGCATGATCCGCGGCCTCGGTGCTCGCGAGGTCGTCCAGGCCTCGACGCTCGAGGAGGCTCGCCGCCGCGCGCGCCTGCTCGGGCCGCACGCCCTGTGCGTGGTGGACGTCGCGCTGCCCGACGGCTCGGGGGTCGGGCTGCTGCGTGACCTGAAGGCGCTCGGCTGGCAGCGCGGCGTCGTGCTGTCGACCATGGACGACGCGTACACCGTGCGCGGCGCGCTCTCCGCCGGCGTCCGCTGCTTCCTCGTCTCCGGTCGCCCGGCGGGCTCTGGCCCTGGCGCCGGCACGGGCGGGCTCGCCGACCAGCTGTCGGAGCGTGAGATCGAGGTGCTGCAGCACGTCGCCAACGGCCGCTCCAACAAGGAGATCGGCGCCTCGCTCGGGCTGTCGGCGCTCACGGTGAAGAGCCACCTGGCCCGGATCGCGCGCAAGGTGGGCACCGGCGACCGCGCCGAGATGGTGATGCTCGCGCTGCGCGCGGGCGTCATCCACTGATCTCCCGCTGATCTCCCGCTGATCTCCCGCTGATCTCCCGCTGATCTCCCACGGATCTCCCGCTGAGCACGCGCGAGCACGGGCCGCGTACGGTGGGGCCCGTGACCGACGCCGTACCCACTCCCCTGGTCGAGCCTCGGGACGGCATCCCGGACGTCGTCGTCGAGGAGCACGAGCTGCTGCGCGCCGCCGAGGCGCTGGCCGGCGGCAGCGGGCCCGTGGCCGTCGACGCCGAGCGCGCCTCGGGCTACCGCTACGGGCAGGCCGCCTACCTCGTGCAGCTGCGTCGACGCGGGGCGGGCACCTGGCTCATCGACCCCGTGTCGTGCCCCGACCTCACCCCGGTCAGCGCGGCGATCGACGGCGCGGAGTGGGTGCTGCACGCCGCGACGCAGGACCTGCCGTGCCTGGCTGAGGTGGGCATGCGCCCCTCTCGCCTGTTCGACACCGAGCTCGGCGCGCGGCTGGCCGGTCTGCCGCGGGTCGGCCTGGGCGCCGTCGTCGAGGAGCAGCTCGGTCTCTCGCTCGCCAAGGAGCACTCCGCCGTCGACTGGTCGACGCGCCCACTCCCCGAGGCGTGGTTGCGCTACGCCGCGCTCGACGTCGAGGTGCTCGTCGACCTGCGCGACGCGATCGCCGAGCTGCTCGAGCGCCAGGGCAAGCTGGATTGGGCGGAGCAGGAGTTCGCCGCGATCGCGAACGCCGCTCCCCCCGTGCCGCGCGTCGACCCGTGGCGCCGCACGAGCGGCAGCCACCGCCTGCGCACGCGCCGTCAGCTGGCCATGCTGCGCGAGCTCTGGACGGCGCGCGACGAGCTGGCCCGGCAGCGCGACGTCTCACCCGGCCGGGTGCTGCCCGACGCGGCGCTCGTGGCGGCGGTGCAGGCCTCGCCGCGCACCATGGAGGAGCTCGTGGCGGTGCCGGGGTTCACCGGGCCGGCCGCCCGCCGTCACGGGGCGCGCTGGCTGGAGGCGCTGACTCGCGGCCGCAAGACACCGGACGCCGACCTCCCGCTGCAGTCCCTGCCGAACGACGCCCCGCCACCCGCCCGGTCGTGGGCCGACCGCGACGCCGACGCAGCGGCGCGCTTGGCGTACGCCAAGACCGAGCTCGCCCGGATGTCGGAGGCGCTCTGCGTGCCCGTCGAGAACCTCATGACACCCGACACCGTGCGCCGCGTCCTGTGGGACCCGCCCACCGACGTCGACGGCCGGCTCACCGAGCTGCGAGCCCGCCCGTGGCAGATCGAGCTCGTCGGGCCGGTGCTGCAGGCCGCGCTGCAGGAGACCGACGCCGACCGCCGCGCCCGCGAGGCGGCCGCTCGGGCGAGCGAGCCCGCTCCGCCCGCCGAGCAGGGGTGAGGGGCTTCACACCGGGCCGGGTGACGCTCCAGGTTACTGGCGAGTAGCATCGTCGCGTCACCCCGACGCCGCGGCCTGGCCGCACGTCGAAACCCCACGTGCTGGAGGAACCCCGTGTCCCGCGAGCTTCGCGACGTGGTCTTCGTCGACGGCGTGCGCACGCCGTTCGGCAAGGCCGGCGACAAGGGCATCTACGCCCAGACGCGCGCCGACGACCTGGTCATCAAGTGCATCCGCGAGCTGATGCGCCGCAACCCCGAGCTGCCGCCCGAGCGCGTCGACGACGTCGCCATCGCGGCCACGACGCAGATCGGCGACCAGGGGCTGACGATCGGCCGCCTGGCCGCCCTGCTCTCGGGCCTGCCGAAGTCGGTGCCCGGCTTCTCGATCGACCGCATGTGCGCCGGTGCGATGACCGCCGTCACCACGACGGCGTCCGGGATCGCGTTCGGCGCCTACGACGTCGTCGTCGCCGGCGGCGTCGAGCACATGGGCCACCACCCCATGGGCGAGGGCGTCGACCCCAACCCGCGCATCGTCGCCGAGAAGCTCGTCGACCCCTCCGCGCTGGTCATGGGCTCGACGGCGGAGAACCTCCACGACCGCTACCCCGAGATCACCAAGGAGCGGGCCGACACGTTCGCCGTCGGCAGCCAGGCCAAGCTGGCGAAGGCCTACTCCGAGAACAAGATCCAGCCCGACCTGGTGCCCGTCGCGACCCGCAGCGAGGACCAGGGCTGGGGCCTGGCCACCCAGGACGAGCCGCCGCGCCCCGGCACCACCATGGAGAGCCTGGCGTCCCTCAAGACGCCGTTCCGCCCCCACGGCCGCGTCACCGCCGGCAACGCCGCCGGCCTCAACGACGGCGCCACCGCCTGCATCCTCGCCGCGGCCGAGACGGCCGAAGAGCTCGGCCTTCCGGCGCGCATGCGTCTGGTCGCCTACTCGTTCGTGGGTGTCGAGCCCGAGGTCATGGGGATCGGCCCGGTGCCTGCCACCGAGAAGGCGCTCAAGCAGGCCGGCCTCACCATCGACGACATCGGCCTGTTCGAGCTCAACGAGGCGTTCGCCGTCCAGGTGCTGGCGTTCCTCGACCACTTCGGCATCGCGGACGACGACCCGCGGGTCAACGAGTACGGCGGCGCCATCGCCACCGGGCACCCGCTCGCGTCGTCCGGCGTGCGGCTCATGACCCAGCTGGCGCGCCAGTTCGAGGAGCACCCCGAGGTGCGCTACGGCCTGACCGCCATGTGCATCGGCATCGGCATGGGGGGCGCGGTGATCTGGGAGAACCCGCACCACGCCGACTACGGCAAGGGCACTGCGAGCGAGGGGACGGCCGCCTGATGACCACCACCGACACCGGCACCACCCGCGTCGACCCGGCGCAGACCGCGGCCGAGGCCGAGGCGCTGGCCGCTGCCACGAGCGACGAGCGCGTCACGAGCTTCCACGTGCGCGACGTCGCGCTGCCCGGCGGCGCCGGCACCATGGCCCTCATCACGATGGACAACGGCTTCGACCACACCAAGCCGACGACCCTCGGGGCCCAGGGACTGCTGAACCTCAAGGCCGCCCTGGACGCCGTCAGCCCGCGCGCGGCGTCCGGCGAGATCGTCGCCGTCGGCATCACCGGCAAGCCGTTCATCTTCGCCGTCGGCGCCGACCTCAAGGACGTCGGCAACCTCAGCACCCGCGAGCAGGCCCTCACCATCGCCCGCTTCGGTCACGACCAGCTGCGCCGCCTCGGCGAGCTCGCCGTGCCGTCGTTCGGCTTCGTCAACGGTGCGGCCATGGGTGGTGGCGTCGAGGTCGCGCTGCACTGCACCTACCGCACCATCTCGTCCGGTGTGCCGGCCGTGGCGCTGCCCGAGACCTTCCTCGGCCTGGTGCCCGGCTGGGGCGGCAACTACCTGCTGCCCAACCTCATCGGCGTGGCGAACGCGCTCAAGGTCATCATCGAGAACCCGTTGTCGCAGAACCGGATGCTCAAGGGGCCGCAGGCCTTCCAGCTCGGTCTGGCCGATGCGATGTTCGAGCCGGCGGACTTCCTCGAGCAGTCGCTGCAGTGGGCCGCGGCCGTCGTCCGCGGCGAGATCGTCGTGCAGCGTCCGGAGGTCGACCGCGACGAGGCGACGTGGGCCGCCGCGGTGAAGACGGCCCAGGGCTTCGCCCACATGAAGACCGGAGGCGCGGCTCCCGCGCCGTACCGCGCGCTCGACATCGTCACCGCCGCTCGTACCTGCAGCCGCGACGAGGGCTTCGCGCTCGAGGACGCGGCGCTCGCCGACCTCATCATGAGCGAGGAGTTCCGCTCCGGCGTCTACTCGTTCAACCTGGTGCAGGGCCGGGCCAAGCGCCCCGCCGGCGCCCCCGACAAGTCGTTGGCGCGCAAGGTGACCAAGGTCGGCATCGTCGGTGCGGGCCTCATGGCCAGCCAGCTCGCGCTGCTGTTCGCGCAGCGGCTCGAGGTGCCGGTCGTGCTGACCGACCTCGACCAGGGTCGGGTCGACAAGGGTGTCGGGTACGTGCACGGCGAGGTCGACAAGCTGCTCGGCAAGGGCCGGGTGAACCCCGACAAGGCCAACCGCCTGAAGTCGCTGGTCACCGGCTCGACGTCCAAGGACGGCTTCGCCGACGCCGACTTCGTCATCGAGGCGGTGTTCGAGCAGATGTCGGTCAAGCAGCAGGTGTTCGCCGAGGTCGAGGCGATCGTCTCGCCCGAGTGCGTGCTGGCCACCAACACCTCCTCGCTGTCGATCACCGAGATGGCCTCGCAGCTGCAGCACCCCGAGCGGGTCGTCGGCTTCCACTTCTTCAACCCGGTCGCCGTCATGCCGCTGCTCGAGATCGTCAAGGGCGAGCAGACGGACGACGCCACGCTGGCCACCGCCTTCGCCACCGGCAAGACGCTGCGCAAGACCACGATCCTGGTGAAGGACTCCCCGTCGTTCATCGTCAACCGCCTGCTGGGCCGGTTCATGGGCGAGGTCAGCCGGGTCGTCGACGAGGGCACGCCGGTCGAGGTGGCGGACGGCGCGTTCGCCGGCCTGGCGCCGATGCCGCCGTTCGTGCTGCTGGCCCTGGTGGGTCCGGCGATCGCGCTGCACAACTCCGAGACGCTGGCCCGCGCCTTCCCGGACCGCTTCTACGTGTCGCAGAACCTGCGCCGCGTCGTCGAGGCCGGCAAGCCCGGCTTCTACGTCTGGGACGGGCCGAAGCCCAGCCTGGACCCGGAGGTCGCCGCGCTGTTCGAGACCCCGGCCGAACCCGTGGTGCTCGACCGCGAGCAGGTGCGCGAGAAGGTGCTGTCGGCGCTCGCCGACGAGGCGCGCCGCATGCTCGACGAGGGCGTCGTCGCCGCACCGGAGGACCTCGACCTCGCGATGATCACCGGCGCCGGCTTCTCGTTCTGGAACGGCGGCCTCACGCCGCTGCTCGACCGCACCGGCGTCGCCGAGCGCACCAGCGGCAAGCGGTTCCTCACGCCGGGCGTCGCGAGCCTCCCCGCCTGACCCCGCCGCCTCTCCCCCGTTGATCACGTTCAGTGGGCGACACGCCGCTTCCCGAGGGTTGCACCCCTCGGGAAGCGGCGTGAACCCTCGACAAGCACCGGTCGGCGGCCCGGACCGGCCGGCGGCCAGACCGGTCGGCGGGGCGGATCGGTCGGCGGGGCGGATCGGTCGGCCACGGTGGGTCACCGACTGGTGCGCTGCCGCTGCCGCCCTACGCCGAGCGCGTGAAGTCCGTCCCAGCCGCCCCACCGGTGTGGCGACCACCTAGGGGTGCCTCTACCGTGTGCCTCGTGACCACCCGCCCGGTCGATCCCGGCGCGCTGCGCCGCGGCACCCTGGCGGCGAGCGTCCTCGACGACATCCCCCTCACCCCCAGCGCGGACGGCGTCACCGTCGGCCGGTCGTGGGACGACCGCGACGCCTGGATGCCGGTGTCGTGGCAGCAGCTGGCGACGGCGGTGGGCGACGTCCCGCCGGAGTCGCTGGCGGGCCGCCTACGGCTGCGCGACTGGCTGCGCGCCTTCACCTACCTGTCGCACCTCGCGGACGACGCCGCATCCCGCGACGCCGGCGCCCCGCCGTCCCGGGTCGTGGCGCTCGCGCTGCCCGTGGGCCACGCCCTGCACCCGGGTCCGGAGTGGGTGGTCGAGTCCGTGCTCGGTGGCGTGCTCGACGTCGGGCTGGCTCTTCGCCCGTCCGCTGAGCAGCTGGCTGCTCACCCGGCCGCCGACCGAGCCGTCGCCGCTTCAGCGGGCGAGCCGCTCGCGGCCCCGCTGCCGCCCGGCGCGGCCCGCGCGGCCGGGATCGACACGAGGCCCTGGTGGCGGTCGGTCGCCGGCCAGCGGGACGACATGGCCGTGCTCGCCGGCGACCGGCTCGACCGCGACGCGACGGGGGTCCTGCGCCCGATCGGCGGCTGCGACGTCCTGACGCTGCTCAGCGGGCGGTGGCTGCGCGATCACCTCGCGACCACGGACGGCACCGGGATGCGCGCGATCGCTGCCCCGATGCGCTCGCGGGGGTGGTTCGACCTCGCGCGGATCGACCCGGCCTTCGTCGGCGCCGCCGCGGCCGCGACCGCTCCAGAGCTGCGCGGTGTGGTGCGCCCGCTGCTGGTCACCACCGACGAGGTGGGGTTGGCCGCCGGCAACGCCTCGGCCGAGCAGCTGGCGCGCGAGGCGCTGCGCGACCCGGCGCGGGACCCCGCCGGCACCGACCGGGACGTGCTCTACCGCTGAGCCCGGCGCGTCAGCGCTGCGGTGACTCCCCCGGCACCGGCGTCCCCTCGAGGTGCGGCTCGAGCCGGGCGAGCTCCTCGACGACGCGACGGGTGACGTCCTGCGCCGTCAGGCCCACGGAGGCCAGCACCTCCTGGCGGGTGCCGTGGTCCATGAACCGCGGCGGCGTGCCGACGGCGACCACCGGCGTCGCGACGCCGGCGTCGCGCGCCTCGAGCGCCACCCGGGCGCCGACGCCGCCGACGCGTGAGCCGTCCTCGACGACGACGACCAGGCGTGCCGCAGCGGCCATCCGCACCAGCTCGGGGTCGACGGGCAGCACCCAGCGCGGGTCGACGACGGTCGCCGACATGCCGTGGGCACGCAGCCGCTCGGCGACGTCCAGACCCAGGCGGGCCATCGTGCCGACGGTGACCAGCAGCACGTCGGCGTCCTCGCTGCGGGCCAGGACGTCGACCCCACCCACGCGCTCGACGGCCGTGATGTCGTCGGCCGGCACGGTGCCCTTGGGGTAGCGCACCACCGTCGGCGCGTCGGCGACGTCGAGAGCCTCGCGCAGCTCCTCGCGCAGGGTCGCTGCGTCGCGCGGGGCGGACAACCGGATGCCGGGCACGCCCTGGAGCACCGAGAGGTCCCACACCCCGTGGTGGCTCGGGCCGTCCGGGCCGGTGACGCCAGCGCGGTCGAGGACGAAGGTGACTCCGGCGCGGTGCAGCGCGACGTCCATCAGCACCTGGTCGAACGCGCGGTTCAGGAACGTCGCGTACACCGCGACCACCGGGTGCAGCCCGGCGAACGCCAGACCCGCGGCGCTCGTGGTGGCGTGCTGCTCGGCGATGCCGACGTCGAAGACGCGGTCGGGGTGCGCCGCCGCGAGCTTGCCCAGGCCCACCGGGTCGCACATCGCGGCGGTGATGCCGACGACGTCCGGACGCTCCTCGGCGAGGCGCGCGATCTCGTCCTCGAAGACACTCGTCCACGGTTGGGGGCTGCTGGCGCCGCTGGAGATGACGGCTTCGCCGGTCTCCGGGTCGATGGGGCCCACCGCGTGGAAGCGGTCGGCCTCGTGGGCCAGGGCCGGCGCGTAGCCGCGGCCCTTCTGGGTGATGACGTGCACGAGCACGGGGCCGCCGTACGACCGCGCCCGGCGCAGCGCGCGCTCCACCGCGTCGATGTCGTGGCCGTCGACCGGCCCGACGTACTTCAGGCCGAGGTCCTCGAACATGCCCTGCGGGGCGACGATGTCCTTCAGGCCCTTCTTGACCCCGTGCAGCGTCTCGTACATCGCGCCGCCGACGACGGGCGTGCGGCCGAGCGTCTGCTTGCCCCAGGTGAGGAAGCGCTCGTAGCCGCGGGTGGTGCGCAGGGTGGCCAGGTGCTGGGCGAGGCCACCGGTGGTGGGGGCGTACGAGCGCTCGTTGTCGTTGACGACGATGGTGAGTGGCAGGTCCTTGTCGACCGCGATGTTGTTGATCGCCTCCCACGCCATGCCGCCGGTCAGCGCGCCGTCACCGATGACGGCCACGACGTGGCGGTCGCGCTCACCCTTCAGCCGCCGTCCCTGGGCGATGCCGGCCGCCCACGACAGCGCCGTCGTCGCGTGGGAGTTCTCGACGACGTCGTGGGGGCTCTCGGCGCGTGAGGGGTAGCCCGACAGTCCGCCCTGGGCGCGCAGCCGGCTGAAGTCGTGACGTCCGGTGAGCAGCTTGTGCACGTACGACTGGTGCCCGGTGTCGAAGACGATGGTGTCGCGCGGGGACTCGAAGGCCCGGTGCAGCGCGATGGTGAGCTCGACGACGCCGAGGTTGGGGCCGAGGTGGCCACCGGTGCGAGCGACCGCGGAGACCAGGAACGTGCGGATCTCGGCAGCCAGCGCGACGGCGTCCTCGCGGCTGAGCCGCTGCACGTCACGCGGGCCCTTGATGGTCTCCAGGAGCATTCCGCAAGTCTAGGTGCGCCGCGTGGCGCGGTCGCGCGCGCGGCGGCATCCGTGGCGCGTTCTTCACAGCCTCGGCACGTACCGCAGACCCTGCAGCGCCTCACCCACGAGCCGCACGCCGCGGTGGACGCCCAGCAGCCGCGCGTGCTCGCGGTCGAGGGCGACGAGCACCCCCTCGAGCGCATCGGGCGTCAGGTGCTCGCGCAGCTCGGCTCGCGCCGCCGAGCGCGCCGCGGCGTTGGCCTGCCCCTGGGCCGTCACGTGGCGAAGGGCCAACCAGGCGAGCGCGACGGGCTGGTTCCGCAGGGCGGGGTAGGCGCGGTAGTCGGCCGGGCACTGGTCGAGCAGCCAGGTCACCGCCGTCCGCTCCCAGCCGGGCGCCCCCGCCGGCCGGACGACGTCCGGCCAGCCCGGTGGCACCCGCTCGTCTCCCACTCCGCCAGTCTCCCCCTCTTCACGCGCCTCTTGGGATGCACGCGCTCCCGGGCGTCGGGTACCGGCCCGAGTCCCTGAAGAAGTGCAGGGGTGTTGACTTCGTTCGAGTCTCGAACGAAACTGCTGAGGTGAGCGAAGACCTCGTCGTCGGCATCGACTCCTCGACCCAGTCGTGCAAGGCGCTCCTGGTGCGCGCGGACGACGGCACCGTCGTGGACCAGGTCAGCGCGCCTCACCCGGACGGCACCGAGGTCGACCCTCGCGCCTGGCTGGACGCGCTGCGGCAGGCCACCGCGCCGCTGCTCGAGCGGGCGTCTGCCGTGGCGGTCGGCGGCCAGCAGCACGGCATGGTGGCCCTGGGCGCCGACGACGAGCCGGTGCGACCCGCACTGCTGTGGAACGACGTGCGCTCGGCGCCCCAGGCCGCCGACCTGGTGCGCGAGTGGGGCGGCCCGCAGGCCTGCGCCGACGCCGTGGGTTCCGTGCTCGTCGCGTCGTTCACGGCCGCCAAGCTGCGCTGGCTGCGCGACCACGAGGCCGACCACGCGGCCGCCGTCCGCCAGGTGCTGCTCCCCCACGACTACCTCACCTGGCACCTCACCGAGCGCTCGGACGCTCCCACCACCGACCGCGGGGACGCCTCGGGCACGGGCTACTTCTCGACCCGAACCGACCACTGGCGCGCCGACCTCGCCGCCGACGCGCTCGGCCACGAGGTCGGCCTGCCTCGCGTGGCCGGGCCGGCCGAGGCCGTCGGCCGCACGGCACACGGCGCGCTGGTGGCGGCCGGCACCGGCGACAACATGGCCGCCGCGCTGGGGCTGCAGCTGCGCCCGGGTGACGTCGCCGTGTCGATCGGGACGTCCGGTGTCGCCTCGGTGGTCTCGCGGACGCCAGCCGCCGACCCGTCTGGTGAGGTCGCCGGCTTCGCTGACGCGTCCGGCGCGTTCCTCCCGCTGGTGTGCACGCTGAACGCCGCCCGGGTGCTCGACACCACAGCCCGGCTGCTGGGCGTCGACCACGCCGGCCTCGCCGAGCTGGCGCTGTCCGCCGAGCCGGGGGCCGGGGGCCTCACGCTGCTGCCCTACCTGGACGGCGAGCGCACGCCCAACCGCCCGGACGCCGCCGGCACGCTGCACGGCCTGACCACCGGCACGAGCCGCGAGCAGCTGGCCCGCGCCGCCGTCGAGGGCCTGCTGTGCTCGCTCGCGGACGCCGTCGACCGGCTCACCGCCGTGACCGGCACGGCGGCCGAGCGGGTGGTGCTCGTCGGCGGCGGAGCGCGCAACGAGGCGGTACGCCGGCTCGCACCCGCGCTGTTCGGCTGTCCGGTGGTGGTGCCGGGCGCGGCCGAGTACGTCGCTCTGGGCGCGGCGCGCCAGGCCGCGTGGGCACTCAACGCGGGCGACGAGCCGCCGTCCTGGTCGCTGCCCGACGTCCACACGTTCGAGGCCGAACCAACCCCCCACGTCCGCGAGGCCTACACCCGGCTTCGCGACCGCACCGAAGACTGGAGCAGCTGATGCACATCCCCGAGCCCACCCCCGCCGACAAGTTCTCGTTCGGACTCTGGACGATCGGCTACCAGGGCCGTGACCCGTTCGGCGAGCCGACCCGCGCCCCGCTCGATCCGGTGCGGTCGCTCGAGGAGCTCGCGAAGCTGGGCGCCTACGGCGTCAACTTCCACGACGACGACCTCATCCCGTTCGGCAGCGACGACGCCGAGCGCCAGCGCATCATCGACCGCTTCCGCCAGGGCCTGGCCGACACCGGCCTGGTCGTCACGACCGCGACCACGAACCTGTTCACCCACCCGGTGTTCAAGGACGGCGGCTTCACGTCGAACGACCGCGACGTGCGCCGGTACGCCCTGCGCAAGGTGATGCGCAACGTCGACCTCGCGGCCGAGCTCGGCGCGAAGGTCTACGTCGCCTGGGGCGGCCGCGAGGGCGCGGAGTTCGGCGCGTCGAAGGACCTCGCCGCCGCGTTCGACCGGTACCAGGAGGCGTTCAACGTCCTAGGCGAGTACGTCACCGACCAGGGCTACGACCTGCGCTTCGCGATCGAGCCCAAGCCGAACGAGCCCCGCGGTGACATCCTGCTGCCGACGGTCGGCCACGCGCTGGCGTTCATCGAGACCCTCGACCGACCCGAGCTCGTGGGCGTCAACCCGGAGATCGGCCACGAGGAGATGGCCGGCGTCAACGCGGCTCACGGGTACGCGCAGGCGCTGTGGCAGGGCAAGCTCTACCACATCGACCTCAACGGCCAGAACGGGCCGAAGTTCGACCAGGACCTGCGCTTCGGCGCCGGCAACGTGCGCGGCGCGTTCTGGGTGGTCGACACCCTGCTCGCCGGCGGCTACGACGGCCCGGTGCACTTCGACTACAAGCCCTCGCGCACCGAGGACGACGCCGGCGTGTGGGTGAGCGCCGCCGCCTGCATGCGCAACTACCTGATCCTGCGCGAGAAGGCGAAGGCGTTCCGCGCCGACCCCGAGGTGCAGGAGGCTCTGCGCGCGGCGCGCGTCGACGAGCTGGCGCGCCCGACGCTCGCCGAGGGCGAGACGTGGCGTGAGCTGCTCGCGGCCGAGCTCCCCGACCCGCAGCCGCTCGGTGAGCGCGGTATGGCGTTCGAGCACCTCGACCAGCTCGCGCTCGAGCACCTGTACGGCGTTCGCGGCTGACCGTGCCCACCCCCGGCACGGCGGCTGCGTCGAGGCCGCGGTCGGTGGTCGCCCCGGCGACCACCGACCGGCTGCGCCGCGACAACACAGCGCGCGTGCTGCGCTCGTTGCGGGACGAGGGGCCCGCCAGCCGCGCCCAGCTCGCCCAACGCACCGGGCTGGCCAAGGCCACGGTGGGTGTCATCGTCACCGACCTGGTGTCGAGCGGCGCCGTGCGGGACGACGACCCCGTCGCCGACGCCGGACGCACCGGTCGCCCGGGTCGCCCGGTGTCGCTCGACGGGTCGGACGTGGTCGGGTTGGGCCTGGAGGTCAACGTCGACTACCTCGCGGCCACGGCCCTCGACCTCGCCGGGCGGGTGCGGCTGAGCACTCAGGTGCCCCTCGCACCCAGCAACCCCGATGCTGCGGGTGTGGCGTTGCAGTCGCTGGCCCGCGAGAGCCTCGCAACCCTGGAGGCCGACGGGCGGCGCGTGCTCGGTGTCACCCTCGCGGTGCCCGGGCAGGTCGACCGCGCCACCGGGTCCGTCGTCGGCGCACCGAACCTGCACTGGCACGAGCGCGACATCGCCAGCGAGCTGCGCCCGGCTCTCGGCGGCCGACCGCTCTGGATCGACAACGACGCGAACTGCGCCGCGATCGGTGAGTCGTCGTTCGGCGTCGCTCGGGGCGTCGACCACGTCCTCTACCTCACTGGCACCGTGGGCATCGGCGCAGGCCTCGTCATCGACGGACGCGTCGAGCGCGGGGCCCACGGCCTGTCAGGCGAGGTGGGCCACGCGCCGCTCGGTGACCCCGCGCGCGCCTGCGCGTGCGGGCGCCACGGCTGCTGGGAGACGGCGGTCGGCCTGGAGGCGCTCGTGCGCGAGTCCGGCGTCCGACTCCCCCGCGGGTCGGCGCTCGACCCGGTCAGCGTGGCGAGCCTGGTGGCCGACCAGAGCGCGCACGATCCGGCCGTCGCTGCCGGCGTCGACCGCCTGAGCCGTTCTCTCGCAACAGGTCTCAGCGTGCTCGCGCTCACGCTCGACCCGTCGCTCATCGTGCTCGGTGGCTTCTTCGTGCCACTCGCCGACCAGCTGCTGCCCCAGGTGCGCGAGCGGGTTGGCGCGGTGTCGGGCACCGACCTGGCCCTCAGCACCCTCGGCCTGCACGCCGCGTCGACCGGGGCGGCGGCCGACGTCCTCGGTCAGGTCTTCACCGGCACGCTGGCCCTCGCCTAGCGCGCTCAGGCGGGCACCGTGACGGGTGCGGCGACGCGCTGGGGCGCCGCCACCGACGCCACCGCCTGCCGGCACGCCGTCGCCAGCGCACCCGCCGGGTCGGCCAGGAGCGCCTCGAAGGCCCGCTCCGCCGCTCCGACGAGCACCGCGTCGCCCGCAAGCTGGGGCACGACCACCTTCACCTGCTCGCGCGGTGCCTCGAGCGCGACGGCGGTGAGCGCCTCGAGGGTGTCCTGGCGCACCGCGGGGTACAGCGCGCGGAAGATCCCGCCGAGCACGATCACCTCGGGGTTGAGCACGTTGACGACGCTGCCGAGGCCCATGCCGAGGTAACGGCCGACGTCGCGCAGCGCGGCCGAGGGGCGCACGACCTGCTTGAGCCGCTCGACCATCGGCTCGAGCTCGATGTCGTCGAGGCGCAGCGCGCGCGCCACCGCGGGCGAGCAGACCTCCGTCTCCCAGCAGCCGACGCTGCCGCAGCGGCAGGTGCGGCCTCGTGAGTTGACCATGAGGTGGCCGAGCTCGCCGGCGTACCCGCCCACACCGTGCAGGGGGTGCCCGTCGACGATCACGCCACCACCGAGACCGACGTCGCCCATGAGGAAGACCACGTTGTCGTAGCCGACGGCCGCGCCGCGGGTGTGCTCGGCGAGCACACCGAGGTCGGCGTCGTTGGCCACGTGCAACGGCACGGACCCAGCCATCCGCTCGCAGAGCAGCTGCTGCAACGGCACGTCGTGCCACCCGAGGTTGGGGGCGAAGCGCACGACGCCGTCGCTCTCGCGCACCACACCGGGTACGCCGACGCTCACCGCGAGCAGCGTCGCGCCGGGCGGTGCCTTGGCCACGATCTGGCGCACGAGGCGCACCGCCGCGGTCGCCACGGCGGCCGGGCTGTGTGACGTCGGCGTGCGCCCGCTCGCGCGCTGCAGCACCTCGCCTCCGAGGCCGACACACGCCACCTGCAGGGCCTTGACCCCGATGTCGATGGCGATGACGTACACCGCCTCGGCGTCGGGGCGCACGTCGAGCGACGGCCGACCGGCACCGTGCCGCCCTGACCGGCGCTCGCTGGGAGCGGTCTCATCGACCAGTCCCAGCTCGACCAGCTCGCCCACGAGCGCGCCGATCGTGCTGCGGTTGAGCCCCATGCGAGCCGTGAGCTCAGCTCGCGACAGCTGCCCGTCGTGGTGCACGTGCGCCAGCAGCGTGCCCAGGTTGTGCCGCCGGACGGCCTCCTGGTTGGTGCCGGCTCCGTGCCTGCGTGCAGCCACCGGTCAGAGCTTCCTCGAGGTCACGGGCCTGAGCCCTCAGCGCCCGGTCGCCGAGCGACGACGCCGCGAGATCGCGTCGACCGACGCCGCCAGCAGCAGCACCAGGGCGGTGACCATGTAGTTGATCGAGGCGTCGAAGCCCATGAGCAGCAGGCCGTTGTCGATGGTCGCGATGACCAGGCCGCCGATGATGGCGTCGCGAGGCTTGCCGCGGCCGCCGAACAGGCTCGTGCCACCGATGACCGCCGCACCGACGGCGTACAGCAGCGTGTTGCCGGCACCGGCGTCGGGCGTCACGGCGTTCAGTCGCGAGGCAGCCACGATCCCGGACAACGCCGCCATCGACGAGCCGATCACGAACACCGAGACCCGGATCGCGCGGACGTTGATACCGGCGCGGCGCGCGGCCTCGGCGTTGCCCCCGACGGCGTACACGTGACGGCCGTACGTCGTGCGCCCCAGGACGAACGTCCAGAGCACGAGCAGCACGCCCACGAGGGGGACGACGTACGGGATCCCGGCGAGCGTGAAGGTGGCCACGTGCGCGCGGTTGGCGTTGAGGATGTAGGTGAACGCGAGGACGACGACGGCCACCAGCACGATGCGCACGACGACCAGTGCCACCGGGGGGTGCTGCAGCCGGTGGCTGATCTGACGACGCAGCCGCAGCAGGTCGACCGCAGCGAAGAGGATCACGACGAGCACGGCCAGCACCCATCCGGCGGCCACCGGCACGTTGCTGTTCGCGATGCCCACGATGGCTTCGCTGCGCACCGGTACGGTGCCGCCCTGCCCGATGAGCTTGAGCGTGATGCCCTGGACCCCCAGGAAGAAGGCGAGGGTGACCACGAAGGAGGGGATGGACAGCCGCGCCACGAGCAAGCCGATCGCCAACCCGATGACCATGCCCGTCACGACCGCCCCGAGCACCGCCACCGGCCAGGGCCAACCGTGGTCGTTGATGAGGACCGCCATGACGCCGGCCGACGCGCCACCCGCTACACCCGCGGACAGGTCGATCTCTCCGAGCAGCAGGACGGGGACCAGGCCCATGGCCAGCACGCAGATCGCGCCGGCCTGCACCGTGAGGTTCGCGAGGTTCCCGAACGACGGGAAGGTGTCGGGGCGCAGCGCCGTGAAGACGATGAACAGGACGATGAGGCCCAGCACCGCGGGCAGCGAGCCCATGTCACCGCCGCGGAGGCGGTCGACGTACTCACGGGTGGCGCCTTGCAGCGTCGTCGCGCGCTGGTCGCCGGAGAAGTCCGACCCCGCGAGGCTGGGGCCGCCGCTGGGGGTGGTCGCGGTCGTCATGGGGTGCTCCTGGGGGCTCAGGCGGACTCGTCGGCGGCCAGGGGCGACAGCCCCAGGTCGCCCGAGCGGCCAGCGGTGATCAGCTCGACGACGCGGCTGTGGTTGACCTCGGACGTCGGGACGTCTGCCGCCACGCGACCGAGGTAGAGCGCGGTGATGCGGTCGGCCACCTCGAAGACGTCGACCATGTTGTGCGAGATGAGCAGCACGCCCAGGCCGTGGTCGGCCAGGCGGCGGACGAGGTCGAGCACCTGCCGCGTCTGGGCGACGCCCAGGGCAGCCGTCGGCTCGTCGAGCAGGACGACCTTGGAGTTCCACAGCACCGCCTTGGCGATGGCCACGGTCTGGCGCTGGCCACCGGACAGGCTCGCCACCGACTGGCGCACGGACTTGACCGTCCGCACGGACAGCGAGGCGAGGGTCTGACGCGCCTTGGCCTCCATCGTGGCCTCGTCGAGCGTGACGCCGGAGGTCGCCTCCCGGCCGAGGAACATGTTCTGGACGATGTCGAGGTTGTCGCACAGAGCCAGGTCTTGGTAGACGATCTCGATGCCCAGCGCAGCCGCGGCCTTCGGCCCGTCGACGTGCACCTGGCGACCGTCGAAGAAGAACTCCCCCGAGTCCGCGGGGTAGATGCCGGCGATCGTCTTGACGAGCGTCGACTTGCCGGCTCCGTTGTCACCAACGAGTGCGGTGACCTGACCGGGGTAGATCGTCAGGTCGACGTCGTGCAGCACCTTGACCGGGCCGAAGCTCTTGTTGATGCCGCGTAGTGCAAGGAGCGGCTCGGCGTCAGCCACCGAGCGGGACGTCGACGCCGCGTCGGGCGCGGACGGCGGGGCGGACTGGGACACGAGGCTCCTCCTTCAGGTCGACACGAAACATGCTGTCACCGGCCGGCTCGCGTGCCCAGAGGCACGCGAGNCAGAGCTCGGCGTAGTTGCCGGTGCAGACGTCGGCCTTGCTCTGGCCGCCGTCGGAGATGACGTCCTTCACCGTGTCGCGGGTGATGGACTTCGGGGTCAACAGCACCGAGGGAACGTCGCGCTTGCCGGTCTCGTCGCGGGTCGTGCCCGTGGCCGACGGCTTCTCACCCTTGGTGAGCGCGATCGCGAGCTCGGCGAGGGCGCCGACCTCCTCCTTGGCGGACTTGTAGACCGTCATGCACTGGCTGCCGTCGAGCACGTTCTGCAGACCCTGGACCGTCGCGTCCTGACCGGTCACCGGGACCTTGCCGGCGAGCTTGTTCTTCTTCAGGATCGCGATGGCCGCGTTGCCGAGGCCGTCGTTGGCCGCCAGGACGCCGTCGATCTTGCCACCGGCCTGGGTGAACATCTGCTCGAAGATCGTGCCGGCCTTGACGTTGTCCCAGTCGGGCACAGCCTGCTCGGCGACCTTGGTGTAGTTCGAGATCTTGTCGAGCACCGAGTGCGCGCCCTGCGAGAAGAGCGTCGCGTTGTTGTCGGTCGGCGAGCCGTTCAGGTAGACGATGTTCGCCTTCTTGTCACCGAGGCAGTCCGCGAGGCCCTGGCCCTGCAGCTCACCGACCTTGGTGTTGTCGAACGAGACGTAGTAGTCCGCGCTTCCACCGAGGGTCAGGCGGTCGTAGTCGATCGTCGCGACGCCCTGCTTCTTGGCCTTGGCCTCGATCGCCGCACCGGAGTCGGAGTCCAGGTTGACGATCGCCAGCACCGTGACGCCCTGGGTGAGCATCTGGTCGGCGATGGTCTGCATCCGGCTCTTGTCGCCCTGGGCGTTGTCGATGACCGCGTCGACGCCGGCGTCCTTGAACGCCTTCTCCAGCGTCGGGCGGTCCGAGGACTCCCAGCGGGCGGAGGACTTGGTGTCGGGCAGGATGACACCGATCTTGCCCTTGGCTGCGGCCTTCGTTCCGCCGCCCGACCCGCTGTCGTTGCTGCTGTTCCCACACGCCGTCAGCGCGAGGGCCACTCCCAGGGCCCCAGCCACTGCCATGTAGCGCTTGCTCACCACGTAAGACCGCCTCCTCGACCTGCGCTCGCTGTTCACGTGCAGGACACGTGGACGCGACGTCGCGGTAATTGTTGTGGGCGACAACGTATGGGCCCGCGAGGCGCACGTCTAGTGGTTCGGAACAACAAATTGGTCTCGGCGACGGCACAACGCCGGTGAGAACGCTTACCCCACAACGAATCGTGGCGCGCTCCCCACCCAGGGTGACCGAATCACACAGAATCACCCAGAGCGAGGAACGCGCCACGAGAGCGCCAGCCGGCGCCAGCCGGCGTCAGCCGGCGACGAGCGAGCGCAGGACGAACTGCAGGATGCCGCCGTTGCGGTAGTAGTCGGCCTCCCCCGGCGTGTCGATGCGCAACCGCGCGTCGAACTCCACCGTGTCGCCCGACTCCTTGCGCGCGGTCACCCTCACCGTGCGCGGCGTGGACCCGCTGTTGAGCTCCTCGACACCGACGACGTCGAACGTCTCGGTGCCGTCGAGGCCCAGGGACGCGGCGTCCTGCCCGTCGGGGAACTGCAGCGGCAGCACGCCCATCCCGATGAGGTTGGAGCGGTGGATGCGCTCGTAGGACTCCGCGATCACGACCTTGACGCCCAGCAGGGCCGTCCCCTTGGCCGCCCAGTCGCGGCTGGAGCCGGAGCCGTACTCCTTGCCGGCCAGCACCACGAGCGGCACACCGGCCTCGGCGTACGCCATGGCCGCGTCGTAGATGGTGTCCTGCTCCCCCGTCAGGAGGTTCTTGGTGAAGCCACCCTCGACGCCGTCGAGCAGCAGGTTCTTGAGCCGGATGTTGGCGAACGTGCCGCGGATCATGACCTCGTGGTTACCCCGGCGCGAGCCGTAGGAGTTGAAGTCACGCCGCTCGACGCCGTGCTCGGCGAGGTAGCGACCCGCCGGGCTGTCGGCCTTGATCGAGCCGGCCGGGCTGATGTGGTCGGTGGTCACCGAGTCACCGAGCAGGGCCAGCACCCGGGCGCCGTGGACGTCGGCGACGGCCTCCGGCTCGCGCTGCATGCCCTCGAAGTACGGGGGCTTGCGCACGTAGGTGGAGTCGGCGTCCCAGTCGAAGGTGTCGCCGGTGGGGGTGGGCAGCGACTGCCAGCGCTCGTCCCCGGCGAAGACGTCGGCGTAGTCGCTGGTGAACATCTCCTTGTTGAGCGAGCTCGCGATGACCTGGTCGACCTCGGCCGGCGTGGGCCAGATGTCACGCAGGAACACGTCCTTGCCGGAGGCGTCCTGGCCGAGTGGCTCGCGCTCGAAGTCGAAGTCCATCGTGCCGGCCAGGGCGTAGGCGATGACCAGCGGCGGGGACGCCAGGTAGTTCATCTTCACGTCCGGGTTGATCCGGCCCTCGAAGTTGCGGTTGCCCGACAGCACGGACGTGACGGCGAGGTCGTGCTCGTTCACCGCGGCCGACACCTCGTCGATGATCGGGCCGGAGTTGCCGATGCAGGTGGTGCAGCCGTAGCCGACCAGGTAGAAGCCGAGCTTCTCCAGGTAGGGCGTGAGGCCCGACTTGTCGTAGTAGCCGGTGACGACCTTGCTGCCCGGGGCGAGCGAGGTCTTCACCCACGGCTTGCGCGCCAGGCCGGCCTCGACGGCCTTCTTCGCCAGTAGCCCCGCGCCCACCATCACCGACGGGTTGGACGTGTTGGTGCAGCTGGTGATCGAGGCGATCGCGACCGCGCCGTGGTCGATCTCGACGTCCTGCCCGTCGAGCGTGATCGTCGTCGGGCGCGCTGGCCGGACGTCGACGTCGCCGTCGTGCACGGGCGCGCCGTTCTGGGGCTGGGCGGAGTCGGGGGTCGGCGGGTCGGACGCCGGGAAGCTGTCGCCGAGCACGTGGTCACCCTCGCGGTGGCTGACGTACGCCGGGAGCACCTCGCGGAAGCCGGCCTTGGCCTTCGACAGCTCGACGCGGTCCTGCGGTCGCTTGGGCCCGGCGATGCTCGGCACCACCGTCGACAGGTCGAGCTCGAGGTGCTCGCTGAACCGCGGCTCGCGCGACGGGTCGTGCCAGAGGCCCTGCTCCTTGGCGTAGGCCTCGACCAGCGCCACGTGCGTCTCGTCGCGGCCGGTGAGGCGCAGGTACTCGATCGTCACGTCGTCGATCGGGAAGATCGCGCAGGTGGAGCCGAACTCCGGGCTCATGTTGCCGATGGTGGCGCGGTTGGCCAGCGGCACGGCCGAGACGCCCTCGCCGTAGAACTCGACGAACTTGCCGACGACGCCGTGCGCACGCAGCTGCTCGGTGATGGTGAGCACGACGTCGGTGGCCGTGGCGCCCGCCGGGATCTCACCGGTGAGCTTGAAGCCGACGACGCGCGGGATGAGCATCGACACGGGCTGGCCGAGCATCGCGGCCTCGGCCTCGATGCCACCCACGCCCCAGCCGAGGACGCCGATGCCGTTGACCATCGTCGTGTGCGAGTCGGTGCCGACGCAGGTGTCGGGGTAGGCGCGCAGCTCGCCGTCGACCTCGCGGGTCATGACCGTGCGGGCCAGGTGCTCGATGTTGACCTGGTGCACGATGCCGGTGCCCGGCGGGACGACCTTGAAGTCGTCGAAGGCGCTCTGGCCCCAGCGCAGGAACTGGTAGCGCTCGCCGTTGCGCTGGTACTCCAGCTCGACGTTGCGCTCGAAGGCGTCCTCGCGGCCGAAGACGTCGGCGATGACGGAGTGGTCGATGACCATCTCGGCCGGCGCGAGCGGGTTGATCTTGGCCGGGTCGCCGCCGAGCTCCTTGACGGCCTCGCGCATCGTGGCGAGGTCGACGATGCACGGGACGCCGGTGAAGTCCTGCATCAGCACGCGGGCAGGGGTGAACTGGATCTCGGTGTCAGGCTCCGCGGAGGGGTCCCACTGCGCCACCGCGCGCACGTGGTCGGCGGTGATGTTGGCGCCGTCCTCGGTGCGCAGCAGGTTCTCGAGCAGCACCTTGAGGCTGTACGGAAGGTCGTCCGCGCCGTCGATCCCCGCCAAGCGGAAGACCGTGTAGGCCTGGTCGCCGACCGTGAGGGCGCCCTTGGCGCCGAAGCTGTCCTGGCTCACCGCTGCTCCTGTCCCTGTGCCGAATGCGTCAAGGTCACAGTATCTTGACATCGAGATAAATTCCAGCGTGTCGCACCGCCTCGATCCTCCCCCTCACGAGCACTGGCGGCCACCCGCTGCAGTCCAGGAGACGTCAGTCGCCGGCCGGCACGAGCCGTGCCACGCACTCCACGTGGTGGGTCATCGGGAAGCAGTCGAAGGCGCGCAGCGCGTCGAGGCGGTAGCCGTGCTCGGCGAAGGTGCGGACGTCGCGGGCCAGCGCTGCGGGGTCGCAGGCGACGTAGACGACGGCGCGCGGCCGCACCGCGACCACCTGCTCGACGACCCGGCGTCCGGCACCGGTGCGCGGCGGGTCGAGCACCACCAGGTCGGCCTGCAGGCCCTGCTCGACCGCAGCCCCGAGCACGCGGTCGACCCGGCCCGCGGTGATGGCGACGTGCGTGAGGTCGTGCAGGTTGCGCCGCGCGTCGCGCACCGCCTGGGCGTCCCCCTCGACCGCGAGCACCGCACCCTGCGGCCCCACGCCCTCGGCCAGAGCGGCGGTGAACAGCCCGACGCCCGCGTACAGGTCGAGCGCCTGCTCCCCCGGCTGCGGGTCGAGCTGGTCGAGCACCGCTCCCACGAGCGTCGCAGCCGCACCGGGGTGCACCTGCCAGAAGCCGGACCCGGTCACCCGAAGACGGGCGTGCCAGCTGCCGACCGTGACGTCCTCGCTCACCCAGGTGCGTCCGCGCACACGCTCCAGGCCGTCGCGGCCCGTGATCGCCACCGCCGCGTCGAGCTCGGCGGACGGCGGCACCGGCGGGGTGCGGCGTCCGACCGGCTCGACGAGCACGAGCGGCGTGGCCTCACCCGAGGGTGCGACGACCTCGACGCGCGCTGCTCCCGGCCACCGCGGCACGGCGCGCTCGACGTCCTGCACCCTGGGGTCGGCGATCGGGCAGGCGTCGATCGCCACCACGTGGTGCGAGCGGTGCGCCCGCAGCCCGAGGTGGCCGTCGGGCGTCACCGCGTGCTGCACCCTGGTGCGCCAGGCCAGGCCGTCGACGTCCCCCGGCACCGGCTCGACCGTCACCGGCACGTCCAGGCCACCCAGCCGCTGCAGCTGCTCGTGGACGACATCGGCCTTCAGCCGGCGCTGGGCGTCGAGCGAGGCGTGCTGCCAGTCGCAGCCGCCGCAGCGACCCGGCCCGCTGAAGGGGCAGCGCGGCTCCACGCGGTCGGGCGAGGCCTGCAGCACCTCGATCGCGTCCGCCCGCAGGAACCGCGAACCGTCGCCCCCCTCGGTGATCCGGGCTCGCACCCGCTCGCCGGGCAGGGTGTGCCGGACGAACACCACGCGCCCCTCCCAGCGGGCCACGCAGTGGCCGCCGTGGGCCACGGCGCCGACGTCCAGCTCGACGTCGGTGCCCACGAGGTCGTCGCCTCGGGTGTCGATACTCAGTGGGACCCGCCTCCCGGGCTGGCCGGCCCGCGGCGCACAGCACCAGCGGCGTAGCCGGGCGCCCGTTCGTCCGTCCCCTGCGACGAGCGCAGCTGCCACGGCACGCTGGCGACCATGACGCCGGGCGTGAAGAGCAACCGGGCCTTGAGCCGCAAGGCGCTCTGGTTGTGCAGGAGCTGCTCCCACCAGTGCCCGACGACGTACTCGGGGATGTAGACCATCACGACGTCGCGGGGGTTGTTGCTGCGGATCGAGCGCACGTAGTCGACCACTGGCCGGCTGATCTCGCGGTACGGCGAGTCAAGCGACTTCAACGGCACCGGGATGCCCCGGCGGTCCCACTCCGCCTGCAAGGCGGCCGTCTCGTCCGGATCGACGTTCACGCTGATGCCCTCGAGGTACGACGGCCGGGTCGCGCGGGCGTAGGCCAGCGCCCGCAAGGTGGGCCGATGCAGCTTGGAGACGAGCACCAGCGCGTGCACGTGCGAGGGCAGCGTGATGTCCGAGCCGTCCGCCTCGGGCGCGAGCTCGGCCGCTACCCGGCTGTAGTGGCCCTTGATGCTGCGCATGAGCAGGAACACGACGACCATCGCGGCGATGGCGATCCAGGCACCGAGCAGGAACTTGGTGATGAGGACGACGACCAGCACCACGCCCGTCACACCGGCACCGAGGGCGTTGATCACGCGGCTGCGCTGCATGCGCAGGCGCTCACTGCGGTCAGACGTCGTGCGCAGGTTGCGGTTCCAGTGCCGGATCATGCCGATCTGGCTCGTCGTGAACGACACGAACACCCCGACGATGTACAGCTGGATCAGCCGGGTCACCTGGGCGTCGAAAGCCAGGATGAGCACGATGGCCGCCGCCGCGAGCGCCAGGATGCCGTTGCTGAACGCGAGCCGGTCGCCGCGGGTGTGCAGCTGACGCGGCAGGTAGCCGTCCCGCGCCAGGATCGAGCCGAGCACCGGGAAACCGTTGAAGGCGGTGTTGGCGGCGAGCACCAGGATGATGCCGGTGGCGGCCGCGACGACGTAGAACATCGGCGAGAAGTGGTCGAACACGGCCCGCGCGAGCTGGCCGATCACCGGCTCCTGCGTGTACGTCGTGCCGTCCGGGAAGACGAACGAGTCGCCCGGCCCTGCGCTCCCCCGCTGACCGTTGAGCAGCAGGTGGCCGCCGACGCCGGCCGCGTCGACGATGCGCACGTGCATGATGCGGGCCAGCACGATGACCGAGAGCAGCATCGTGACGGCGATCCCCCCGAGCAGCGCCAGCGTGGTGGCCGCGTTGCGGCTCTTGGGCTTACGGAAGGCCGGCACACCGTTGCTGATGGCCTCGACACCGGTCAGGGCCGCGCATCCGGACGAGAACGCGCGCAGCAGCAGGAACCCGCCGGCGAGCGTGGCCAGGCCACCCTCGTACTGCGACGCCCCCTCGACCGTGAACTTGGCGCTCTCGGCGACGGGCAGGTCGCCGAAGAAGTACCGGGCGAACCCCCACAGCCCCATGCCGATGATCGAGGCCATGAACACGTAGGTCGGGATCGCGAACGCCGACCCGGACTCGCGCACCCCCCGCAGGTTCATGGCGGTGATGACGCACACCGCGACGACCGCCGCCGCCGCCTCGTGACCCTTCAGCGCAGGTATCGCCGAGGCCGCGTACTGCGACGCCGACGAGATCGACACCGCGACCGTGAGCACGTAGTCGACGAGCAACGCGCTGGCGACCGTCAGGCCGGCGGTGCGGCCCAGGTTCGTCGTCGCGACCTCGTAGTCCCCCCCACCCGAGGGATACGCGTGGACGTTCTGCCGGTAGCTCGCGACGACGACCAGCATGACCATCGCGACGACCAGGCCTAGCTTCCAGCTGAAGGCGTAGGCCGAGACGCCGGCCACCGACAGGGTCAGGAAGATCTCGTCGGGGGCGTAGGCCACGGACGACAGCGCGTCACTGGCGAACACCGGCAGAGCGATCCGCTTGGGCAGCAGCGTCTCGTGCAGGCGGTCGCTCCCCAGGGGGCGACCCACCAGCAGGCGCTTCACGATTCGTCCGGCGAGAGGCACGGTGCTTGATGCTAGGCCCTCGCGCGCCGTGTAGCGTGCGGGACGGTCGTCGGGTGCCTGAGCGTGTGCTCGCACCCCGCGCCGATGACACCAGCTGACCAGCCAGGAGAGAGCGTCGTGCACTTCGTGATCATGGGCTGTGGGCGTGTCGGCTCGACCCTGGCCCACAGCCTGGAGTCGCAGGGGCATGACGTGGCCGTCATCGACCAGGACGAGAGCGCCTTCCGGCGGCTCGGTGCGTCGTTCGAGGGCCGCCGGGTGACGGGTGTCGGCTTCGACCGCGACACCCAGCGCGAGGCAGGCATCGAGCGGGCCTACGCGTTCGCGGCCGTGAGCAGCGGCGACAACTCCAACATCCTGGCCGCCCGCGTGGCTCGCGAGACGTTCGGCGTCGAGAACGTCGTCGCTCGCATCTACGACCCCGGTCGCGCGGAGATCTACCAGCGGCTCGGCATCCCCACGGTCGCCACCGTGCGCTGGACGGCCGACCAGATGCTGCGTCGGCTGCTGCCCGTGGGCGCTAGCCCGTTGTTCCGCGACCCGAGCGGCAAGGTCGTGCTGGCGGAGATCCCCGTGCACGCGGACTGGGTGGGTCATCGCTTCGACGAGCTGACCGCGAACGTGGCGTTCCGGGTCGCCTACGTGACCCGGCTGGGCGAGGCGATGGTGCCCGGCCCCGACACGATGTACCAGGACGGCGACCTCGTGCACGTCGCGGTCGCCGAGAACGACCTGCCGTACGCGGAGGCCGCGCTCGACACGCCCCCCACCCACGACTGAGAGGCCTGACATGCGCGTGGTCATCACCGGTGCCGGCAGCGTGGGCCGGTCCATCGCCCGAGAGCTGCTCAACAACGGACACCAGGTGCTGCTCGTCGACCGCGAGCCGCGAGCCGTCCAGACGCAGCGGGTGCCCGAGGCGGAGTGGCTGCTCGCCGACGCCTGCGAGATCAGCAACCTGCGCGAGGCCGGGCTGGAGAGCTGCGACGTCGTCGTCGCGGCCACGGGCGACGACAAGGCGAACCTCGTGGTGTCGCTCATCGCCAAGACGGAGTTCGGTGTGCCGCGCACCGTGGCTCGGGTCAACAACCCGAAGAACGAGTGGATGTTCGACGAGGCGTGGGGCGTCGACGTCGCGGTGTCGACGCCTCGGCTGATGACCGCGCTCGTCGAGGAGGCCGTGAGCGTCGGCGACCTGGTGCGGATCTTCCAGTTCCAGCAAGGCCGGGCGACGATGGTCGAGATGACGCTGCCCGACAGCTCGCCGTACGCCGGCAAGCGGGTGGGCGACATCACCTGGCCGGCCGACAGCGTGCTGGTCGGCATCATCCGCGAGGACCGGCCCATCGCCCCCAGCCGCGACGACGCGCTCGAGGCCCGCGACGAGCTGCTGTTCCTCACCGTGCCCGAGAGCGAGCAGGCTCTGGAGCAGATGCTGTCGCCGGGTCACCGCATCGCGCGGCCCGCGGACTCCTGAGCCCGGCTCACCATCCGCACTTGTGACGCCTTGGCGACCCTTGCGAGCCGACGAAGGGTCGCGAACGCGTCACCAGTCGCAGGTCGGCGAGGGACTCGGCCGGCCGCTCAGTTCGCGACGTCGGCGGGGTCGAGCGGTGTGTGGCCCTTGAGCAGCAACGCTCCCATCGCCGCGACGGCCACCAGGTAGAGCGGCCAGCCGAGCGCGATCTTCGTGATGGCGAGCCACGTCACCTGGTCGGCGAGGTAGAGCGGCACCATCACCACCGCGCGCACGGCGTACAGACCCGCGAGCACCAACGTGAGCCGCTGGCACAGCCGGACGACGCCCGCGTGCGTGCGCCAGGCGAGGGGGTCCTCCGGATGCGTCGCGCCGACGATGAAGCCGATCATCGGCCAGCGCGTGACCACCGAGAGCAGGCTGACGGCGAGCAGCGCGCAGCTGTACAGGATGCCCGGTAGGAACGCGTCCTCGGCCCGGCCGCTGCGCAGCGCGAAGAACGCCGCGATCGCGAGCGCCCCCAGGCTGCTCAACGCGAACTTGGGGGTCTGCCGCTGCACCAGGCGCACGGCGAGCGTGACGACGACGCACGCCGCCGCGGCACCCAACGAGATGCGCACGTCGTGCGACGCCGACCAGGCGATCACGAAAGCGACCGTGGGCAGCGCGGCCTCGACCGACCCGCGGATCCCCCCGACGCCCTCCGCCAGGCGATGCCGCACGACCTCCTCGACCGTGGTCGCGCCCGGCGGCACGTGCCCGAGCAGGCTCACCACGCGATCACTCGGTGCCGCCGGGCAGCAGGTCGTACGACGGGTTGAACACGACGGGCTTGCCGTCGCGCTGCGCGACGCGTCCGAGGACGCGGATGCGTCGTCCGGGCTCGATGCCGGCGATCTGGCGCCGGCCCAGCCAGACGACGTGCAGGATGCCCGTGCCGTCGTAGAGCTCCGCGACGAGCGCCGGGACGCCGGCCCGCGGCCGCAGCGTGACGGACTTCAGCGTGCCGCAGACGCAGGCGGTGCGACGGTCGGGAAGCTCCTGCACCGGCGTCCCACCGAAGCGGTCTGAGGTCTCACGCAGGTCCTCGGCCTCGAGGGTCTGGTCGGAGCTCGACAGCCGGTGCAGCACCGACCGCAGGCGTCCGCGGCTCTCACCCATGGCTCCAGCGTAACGGCGTGGCAGGCTCGCGCCTCACCGCCGTTCGGTGATCTCCGGACCACGCTCGTACGGCGACAGGTCGTCATACCCCTGCGGCTGCTCGTCGTGCGCGATCTGCTCGCGCGGGTCGGCGTCGGCGGGCGGCTCCCCCGCCACGGCGCCGTCCGGCAGGTGCAGCGGCAGCAGCTCGCGCGGCCCCATCGGCTCCGTGCCGCGGTCGACCACCACCTGGGCGACGAGCTCCTCGAGCTGGCGGGCGTTCTCGGGCTCGATGGCGGCCCGGCCGTGGAACACCGCCCGCAGCAGCCAGCGCGGGCCGTCGACGCCGGTGAAGCGCAGCGGCTGGAAGCCCACCTTGCCGTCGGGCTGCTGGCTCGGCACACGCGCCAGCAGCTCGCGCCCGAAGGCGCCGTACCCGGGGTCGGCGGTGCCGCCCTGCTCGGTGATGCCTGCGGCGATCTCGTCGCACACCTCGGCCCAGATGCCCTCGCTGCGCGGGGCGGCGAACGCCTGCACCTGCACGGCGGAGTCGCCGAGGACGACGAAGACGCCGGTCACCTGGCCGGTGCCCTCGTCCATCTGCAGCTGCAGCTCCATGCCCTCGACGAGCGGCACCCACAGGGCGCCGAGGTCGAGACGGTTCTCGGGCCCGTCGACCTCGCTGCGGTCGAACGGGCCACCCGAGCGGTCGAAGGTGTGCGCCCGGGCGGGCGTCGACGACGCGTGGTCCGCCTCGGCGCCGTCGGTGTCGACGTCGGCGTCGGCGTCGTGGTCGGCGTCGTTGAGGGCCTCAGTGCTCTCGACCACCCCGACCGCTTCAGCGCCCTCGGTGGGGTCGTCGTCGTTCTTGCGGCGGCGGAACAGGCTCACGAGATCTCTCCCTCCGGGGCGAGGGACGCCCCGATGTTGGTTCCAGGGGCGGGCGCGCTGCCGGCGAAGCCGCCGGTTGACCCGTGGCCTCCGGCGCCCCGCGAAGACTCCGGCAGCTCGGGCACGACCCGGAAAGCTGCCTGCTCGACCCGCTGCACCACCAGCTGCGCGACCCGGTCGCCCCGACTGAGCGTGACGGGCTGGGTGCGGTCGGTGTTGACCAGGTTGACGTGGATCTCCCCGCGGTAGCCGCAGTCGATCGTGCCGGGCGCGTTCAGCGTGGTGACGCCGTGCCGCGCCGCGAGCCCCGAACGGGGGTGCACGAACGCCGCGTACCCGACAGGCAGGGCGATGGCCACGCCTGTCGGCACGCTCGCCCGCTCACCCGGCTGCAGCGTGACGTCGACGCGCGTCATGAGGTCGGCCCCGGCGTCACCGGGGTGCGCGTACGTCGGCAGGGGCAGGTCGCCGTCCAGCTGCTGGAGCAGGACCTCGACCACCGGCGCGCTCTCGGGGTGTGTCATCGCACAGCGACCCTAGTCCCTGGAGCTGGGTGTGCGCGTGCCACCCTGGGCGGGTGAGCGAGCAGAGCCCCGCCCCGGCCGCCCATCGAGAGACGTTGCTGCCCGGCCCGTGGGCCTGGGTGGCGGCGCTGGGCGTGGCCGCGACGCTGGGGCTGGTGTTCCTGCCCTCCCTGGGCCCGGTGGTCGCCTTCACCACGGCGGCGGCTGCCATGGTGGGCGCCGCAGTCGGCCTGTGGCTGACCAGCGCCCGCATCGAGGTGCGCGACGGCGAGCTGCGGGCCGGGCGCGCGCAGATGCCGGTGCGCTTCGTCGGCCGCGTCAAGGCCGTGACGCCGGAGCGCATGCGCGCCCTGCGCGGACCCGAGGCGGACGCCCGGGCTTACCTGTGCCAGCGGTCGTGGGTGCCGGGCGGTGTCGTGATCGAGGTGGTCGACCCGGCCGACCCCACGCCGTACTGGCTGGTCTCGTCCCGAACGCCGCAGCGGCTCGCCGCGGCCCTCGAGCGGGCCAAGGAGGCGTCCTCCTCGGCCGGCCCGGGGCGCGGCGAGCCGCCGACGTCGAGCTGAGTGAAGCGGGTGCGCTGAAGCCTCAAGCGCACTCGAGGCAGACCGGCTGGCCGCCGGACTCGCCCGAGAGCTGGCTGCGGTGCTTCACCAGGAAGCAGCGCGAGCAGGTGAACTCGTCCGCCTGGCGGGGCAGGACGCGGACGGACAGCTCTTCGTTCGACAGGTCGGCTCCGGGCAGCTCGTAGCCCTCGGCCTGCTCGGTCTCGTCGACGTCGACCGACGACGAGCTCTTGTCGACCCGGCGGGCCTTGAGCTCCTCGATGCTGTCTTCGTTCAGGTCGTCGTCGGTCTTGCGCGGCGCGTCGTAATCGGTCGCCATGTGTGGGTCGCCCTCCGCGGGGTCTCGCTGGTGTGCCGGGCTCGCTGTGCTGCCGGGTGGTGCTGTGGCGCTGGTGGCGCCGTTCGTGCTGGACGGTCGTGCTACCTACGGTGGTGCTGGTTGGCGCGTGCTCGCCCTCGCGGCGGGTCTAACGCAGGGGACCCCGAGTTTGTGCCCGACCGGAACAGGGATTGTGCCTGATCACTCTGCGCGCCCTCACACCGCGTCGGCATCCGGACGCAACGGCGCCAGGATCTGCTCCAGCGCGGCGTGCAGCGAAGGGCCGGCCGCGAGCACGAACTGCTCCCCCGGCGCGGCCCCCGCGAGGCCGGACACGATCGCGCCCGCCTCCCGGGCGACGAGGGTGCCGGCCGCCATGTCCCACGGCTGCAGGCCGCGCTCGAAGTACGCGTCGACGCGGCCGCACGCCACCTGGCACAGGTCGATCGCCGCGCTGCCGAGCCGGCGGATGTCGCGCACCTGCGGCAGGACGGCGGCCACGACCTCGGCCTGGCGACGACGGCGCTCGGCCTCGTAGCCGAAGCCCGTGGCCACGAGCGCCTGCGCGGGGTCGCTGACGTCGCTGACGCGCAGCGGCCGGCCGTCGAGGAACGCGCCACCACCGCGCGCCGCCGTGAACGTCTCGCCGCTCGCCGGGTTGTGGACGCACCCCGCGAGGACGTCCCAGTCGCCGCCTCGCACGTCGCCGGTGACCGCTGCCACGCTCACGGCGTAGGCGGGCAGACCGTAGAGGTAGTTCACGGTGCCGTCGATGGGGTCGACGACCCACGTGATGCCCGTGCTGCCCGCCCGACCGCCGCCCTCCTCGCCCAGCAGGCCGTCGTCCGGCCGCTCCCGCAGCAGCAGGTCACGCAGCAGGGCCTCGCTGCGCTCGTCCATGACGGTGACGACGTCGGTGGGGCTGGTCTTGGTGGCGCTGACCCCCAGCCGGTCGGGGCGCTCGTCGCGGATGAGGTCGCCCGCGGCACGCGCCGCGCGCTCAGCGAGGACGAGCAGGTCGTGAGCGAGCGCGGAGTCGGCCGAGGAGGTCACCGCCCCGCCACCACGGGGGGTTCCCAGTCGGCGCCGCACGCGGCTGGGCGCTCGGCCCGCAGGTTGCGACAGCAGCCCACCGGGCAGGTCGAACGCACCGGCGGTCGCGCGCCGAGCGTCGGACGCTCAGGGTCCTGGCCCCGCGCCTGCGCCGCGCGCTCGACGAGCAGGTCGACGAGCGCGCTGACGAACTGCGCGTCGGTGCCCACCGTGGCCGCGCGGGCGAACGGCAACCCGATCTCGTCGGCCACCTCGTGGGCCTCGGTGTCGAGGTCGTACTTGACCTCGAGGTGGTCGCTGACGAACCCGATCGGGCACACCGCGGCCCCGGGCGCACCGGCCGTGTGCAGGGCTCGCAGGTGGTCGCCGACATCCGGCTCCAGCCACGGCTGCGACGGTGGCCCCGACCGCGAGCAGTACACGAGCTCCCACGGCACCGCGCGGCCGAGCTCGCGACCGACAGCGTCGGCGATCACGCCTGCGACGTCGCGGTGCTGGTCCGAGTAGGCGGGGCTGAGGTCGCCGCCCGGGCCGCTCGCGTCGTCCATGGCGTCGGGGATGGAGTGGGTGACGAAGACCAGGTGGGAGCCCTCGGGCACCTGCCGCAGGGCCTCCAGCGCGGCGCGCACGTTCGGCTCGACGAAGCCGGGGTGGTTGAAGTACTGGCGGATCTTGTCGACGGCCAGCTCGCGCCCCTCCTGCGCCAGCGTGAGCAGCGCGCCGGCGAGGTCCTCGCGGTACTGCCGGCAGCTCGAGTACGACGAGTACGCGCTCGTCGTGAGGGTCACGACGCGGCGCAGCCCCTGCTCGTGGGCCTCGCGCAGGGTGTCGGTGACGAACGGCGCCCAGTTCCGGTTGCCCCACAGCACCGGCAGGTCGACGCCGCGTGCCCGCAGCTCGGCGCGCAGGGCGTCGAGCAGGGCGCGGTTCTGGTCGTTGATGGGGCTGCGGCCGCCGAAGTGGTGGTAGTGCTCGGCGACCTCGGCCAGCCGCTCGTCCGGGATGCCGCGCCCGCGCGTCACGTTGCGCAGGAACGGCATCACGTCGTCGGGCTGCTCGGGGCCGCCGAACGACAGCAGCAGCACGGCGTCGTACGGCGCGAGGTCGGCGGCAGCGGACGCGGAGTCGGAGGGAGAGGCTGAGGAGCTGGTCACGGCCTGATTGTGCCGGTGGCAGCTGCCCGCGTCGTCCTCGGGCGCGGTTCGCGTGGCGCGCCTGCACCGCTTCGGGCGATTCGGGTGGCACAGTCGGTGGTGCCCACGACAAGAGGAGCTGGACATGCCCGACCTGCGGCTCGTCGGCGTCCACGACGACGGCGAGCACCTGGTGCTCAGCGACGACGACGGTCAGCGCTACACGCTCGTCGTGAACGAGGCGCTGCGCGCTGCCGTCCGGCGCGACCGCGCCCACCTGGGCCAGCTGCAGATCCAGATCGGTGGCGAGCTGCGCCCTCGTGAGGTGCAGGCCCGGATCCGCGCCGGCGCGACCGCCGAGCAGGTCGCCGAGGCGTCCGGCTGGCCGCTCGAGCGCGTCCGCCGGTACGAGGGGCCGGTGCTCGCCGAGCGCGAGCACGTCGCCCAGCTCGCGCGTGACGTCGTGCTGCGTCGACGAGGCGGGGACTCCCCCACGCTGGGCGCCGAGGTCAAGCGCCGCCTCGTCGCGCGGGGTGTGGACGCCGAGGCCGCTACGTGGGACAGCTGGCGTGCCGACGAGGGTCCGTGGACCGTCGCCGTGTCGTTCGCCGCAGGAGGTCGCGACCGCCAGGCCCGCTGGCACCTCGACGTGGCAGCGCGCTCCGTCACGCCGGCGGACGACGAGGCCCGGTGGCTCAGCGAGCAGGTGCCGGAGGGCGATGGTCCGCTGGGCACCGTGCGTCTGGCTGCCGTGCCGAACGGCGCGTCCGGGCTTGCGGGTGGCTCGGTGTACGACGTCGAGGCCGACGGCGGGGTCCACGAGCCGGCGTCCGGCCCGCTCGACCTCATGACCGCGATGCGCAGCCGCCGACGCGAGCGCGACCTGCACCGCACCCGGCGACCGCACGACGGCGGCGCCGACCCGGCTGACGTGCCGGGAGCGCTGCACCCGGCACGGCGGCGACGTCCGGCCCGCCCGGAGCCGCTCGAGCTCGACCCGACCCTCCTGGGTGACCCCCCGGCCGCTCACCCCGCGACGTCGCAGCTCCCGCCGTCGCTGCTCGAGGACCCCGAGACGCCCGCACTCGTGGACGACGACCCGACCGGCTCCGAGCCGCGTCACCCGGCCCGACGCTGGCCGCTCGCCGACCAGATGACCGGGCCGACCGGGCCGCTCGACGCGAGCGCAGTCACCGAGGACGCCGACGGGCGCGCCGAGGACGACGCAGACGAATCCGGTGACGAGATCCGGCCGCAGAACGCCGGCATCGACGCGGTGCACGGCATCGACGCGATGGACGGCATCGACGCGATGGACGGCCTCGGCGACGACGCCGCCCCCGGCTCGACTGACGCCGCCGAGCCCGAAGGGAACGACGACACGCGCAGCGAAGCCACGGCGCGCCACCGGGCGCCCGCCCGCGCCAAGGGCCGTCGGGCGAGCGTGCCCAGCTGGGACGACATCATGTTCGGCGCCAAGCGCGACTGACGTGACCAGGCGTCGGGCCGGCTCGACCACAGGAGTGTGCACGACGAGCCTGGCAGACCCTCGCCGTCGGCTCCTGGGCTGTGCATGAGCGGGCCCTCACACGCTCGGCGCCAGGCGGCGGCTCACTGGGCCGTGGGGTTGAGCGCCGTCTGGCTGGTGCCGCTGACTCTCGTGGCCGTGGCGATCGGGTACTTCGGCCTGGTCTTCGTGGGCTTCGTGGGCGAGGGTCTCGGTGGTGGGATGCCGACGCGGGATGTGCTGATGGTGCTGTGCACGCCAGCCCTCGCGCTGGGGCTCGCAGCCGCACTGGGTCTGGGCACGGCGAGGACGACGTCTCGCCTCGCGTACCGCGTGGTGCGGCTGCGCGCACTGCCACCATGGCTGCTGGGCCTGGCCGGCGCGGTCGTGGGCGGCGCCGCCGGCGTGGCGGTCTTTCGGCTCTTCCTCTCAGCGGGAACTCAGCTCATGGCCGACTGAGGGTGGAGCGGCGTCCGGTCGAGTTTTCCACAGTTGACGAAGTGGGAGTAGTTGTCCACAGACCTCTTGCGGGGCGGCGCGTCCGTGGGGGGCAGTGCGTAGGTTTGTCGCATGACGAATCGGGCGGACGGCGGCGGCGCGACAGCGCTGGACGTCGTGCTGTCCGACCTCGAGGAGGTCTTGGACCGCCTCAGTGCGCTGCCGCTGTGGCAGCTGCCCGACCCGGCGTTGAAGACGGTGGCGGCCGCGCTGGACCGGGCACGGCGCCGCAGCCAGGGCCAGACCCTGCGGGTGCTGGGTGAGGTCGACGGTCGCGGGATCCCCGGGCAGGACGGCACCCGGACGGCCGGTGCGTGGCTGCGTTCGGTGGTGGCGGACCTGAAGCCGGGGCAGGCCGCCGGGTTGGGTAAGCGGGCCGAGCGCCTGTACCGCTCGGTGCTGTCGGTCGAGCTGGCCCCGACACGGGCGGCGGTCGAGGCCGGGGTGCTG
>NZ_LMER01000014.1:487736-487851 GCF_001426435.1 Angustibacter sp. Root456
CAGCGCGGAGGTGATCGAGCAGGCGCAGGACCTGCTGATCGAGTACGCGCCGGCCCTGTCGAGCCGGGACTTCGACCGGCTGGTGCACGAGCTGCGCCACGCGATCGACCCGAAC
>NZ_LMER01000014.1:487986-488068 GCF_001426435.1 Angustibacter sp. Root456
AGACAGCACCCTGGACCCGCGCAGCCCCGGCCAACGCCGCCACGACGCCCTGCAGCACCTCGCCCACACCACCCTGGCCACC
>NZ_LMER01000014.1:488176-488387 GCF_001426435.1 Angustibacter sp. Root456
ACTGTGCGGCGCCGAGATCATCCCCGTGCTGGTCGACACCTGCGGCAACCCCCTGGACGTAGGCCGCACCCTGCGCGACTTCACCACCAGACAGCGCATCGCCCTGGCCGAACGCGACCGCGGCTGCACCTGGCCCGGCTGCACCGCCCCCGTCGCCTGGACCCAAGCCCACCACCTCATCCACTGGGACCACCACGGCCCCACCGACCTG
>NZ_LMER01000014.1:488399-516077 GCF_001426435.1 Angustibacter sp. Root456
GACAGGACAGCTCATCAACGGAACAGTCGTCTGGGACACCACCCCACCAGGCCCGCCAGGCAGCCACCCACCAGACAGAGGCCCATCAGACCAGCCCCTACCGCCCCACCGCGCCAACCACCTCATCGCACGCCTCGTCCAGCAATGGGTCACCCCCCGACACGAGTAGCCGGGACCTGCGTTGCCCTCAGCCGGACCTGCGGGCCCGACAGGCGGCACACAGGCCCGAGAGCGCGACGTGCGTGGGGTCGAGGACGAAGCCGTGCCGCCGGTCGACCTCGTCGACCACTCCGTCCAGCAGCGAGGCGGGCAGGTCGACCACGGCCCCGCAGTGCTCGCACTGGGCGTGCAGGTGCAGCTCGTCGTCCGCCAGGTGGTACGTCGTCGTGCCGTGCCCCACGTGCACGTGCTGCACGACGCCCAGGTGGCTCAGCGTCTCCAGCGCCCGGTACACCGAGGCACGGTGCACCGAAGGGTCCGCATCGGCGACGGCGCCTACCACCTGGTCGGCGGTGAGGTGGTCGCTGTGCCGGCTGAGCGCCGTGAGCACGGCACGACGGGGCGCGGTCATGCGGTCACCTCGGGCACGTAGCAGCGCCGCCGCCTGCTCGATGGCCGCCTGGGCGGCGGGGAGTCCGCTCATCGCCGTGCGATGAGCAGCACGTCGATCGCTGCGCCGTCGGGGGTCTCGCGTTCGACCTGCTCGGCCCGCTCGATGTGCGCACCGGCAGCCCACTCGCGCAGCAATGCCACGCTCGGCAGCACCGACGCGTCGCGCGGACCGCCCACCCCGCGCGTGAGGTTGTCGACGTCGTGGGCGATGACGACGAGGCGACCACCAGGGGCCAGGGCCTCGACGCAACGCGCCAGCACGGTTGCCATCTGGTCGTGCGGCAGCTGCAGGTAGAGCAGCGCCACGAGGTCGTAACCCGTGCCGAGGTCGGCGGTGCGCACGTCGCCGACCTGCCACTCGACGTCGAGGCCCTCGGCGGTGGCTCGCTCGCGGCCCTTGGCGATGCCGGCGGGTGAGAAGTCGACGGCCCGCACCTGCCAGCCGCGCGAGGCCAGCCAGATCGCCGTCCGCCCCTCGCCGCACGCGACGTCGAGCGCACGCCCCGCCGGCCAGTCGCTCGTGAGCTCGGCGAACAGCGCGTTGGGTCCGGCGGACCAGACCATCGGCTGGCTCTCGTACCGGGCGTCCCAGGCGTCGGCGTCCACGCTCACCCTCCTTGGGCGGCGGCGGTGGTGGGCGTGCTGCTCGCGCCCGGATGCGGCGGCATGGGGCACATGTCGAGATCGAGCGGCAGGACGTCGGGCGACATCGCGGCCGCCCGCGCCGCCGCTCGTGTCATCCGCCGCATGTGGTGGCGTCGGCAGAGCACCTCGTACCCGATCGTGGCGGTCGGCGCGGCGTGGGTGTCACCGACGACGACCTGCTCACCCTCCACCACCATCACGCCGTCGGCCGTGCGCGCGTTGTGGGTCGCGCGCGCACCGCACCAGCACAGCGCCTCCACCTGCAGCACCTGCACCCGGTCGGCCAGCTCGATGAGCCGCTGCGACCCCGGGAACAGCTTGGTGCGGAAGTCGGCGGTGATGCCGAACGCGAAGACGTCGACCGACATCTCGTCGACGAGGCGGGCCAGCTGATCGACCTGCTCGACGCCGTAGAACTGCGCCTCGTCGCAGATGAGGTAGTCGACGCGCTCCCCCGCCATCCGGTGCGCCACCACGACGTCCCAGAAGTCGGTGTCGTCGCGCACCTCGAGGGCCTGTGCCCGAAGCCCGAGCCGGCTCGAGACGACGGCCTCACCGGCCCGGTCGAACTTGGTGAACGTCAGGCCCGAGCGGCCCGCAGCGGCGTGGGTGTAGTCCATCTGCAGCGCCAGCGTGGACTTGCCGCAGTCCATGGTGCCGGAGAAGAACACGAGCTCAGCCACGCACCGATCCTGTCACGTCGGGCCGTACAGGCTGAGCAGGGGCACGAGCGACTCCTCGGGAGTCACCGACCCGTGCAGGCCGACGAGCGCGAGCAGCGCGGGCCGCATGCGCCGAGAGTCGACGACGGCCAGTCCCGGCCGGCAGGCCACCACGACGTCCCCGATCCGGTCGAGCACGTGAGGCGCGACAGGGCCGAACCAGCCCGCGGCCACGGCCTGCTCGCGCGACAGCACGTACGCCTGGGCCTCCAGCCGCGCCCGCCACCTCATGAGAACGGACGCTGCGGTGTCCGGCTCGCAGTACAGCTGCACGCAACGCGGTTCGCCGCCCGCGTGCCGGACGTCACGTGCCAGCTCGGGGTCGTGCGCGAGGTCGATCCGCTGATGGTGCGGGACGTCGACCATGCCGTGGTCGGCGGTGACGTGCAGGGCGGCGTCGCGTGGCAGCCCGGCGGCCAGGCGCCGGACGGCGAGGTCGACCTTCGCCAGCTCCTCCCCCCACTCCCACGACTGGGCCCCGCTGACGTGTCCGACCTTGTCGACGTCCCCCCAGTAGACGTAGACGAGCGTGCGCGGCCCCGAACGCAGCGCGGCGAGCGCCGCGTCGACGCGCTCGTCAAGCGACTCCGCGGCCACGAACCGTCCGCCGCGCAACGCTGACTCGGTGAGGCCCGAGCCGTCGAAGAACCCTGGCCCGATGCGCACCACCTCGACACCGGCGGCCACCGCCTGCTGGAAGCACGTCGAATGGGGCTGCCACCGGCGGGGGTCGACCGGCGGTTCCCACGACAGCTCGTTGAGCAGCTCGTCGCGGTCGGGCACGAGCACCTCGTAGCCCACCAACCCGTGCGAACCCGGGGGCAGCCCCGTGCCGAGGCTGCCCATGCTGGTCGCCGTCGTGGTCGGGAAGCCGGCGGTGAGCGTGCCGGTGCGGGCCAGCTGCGCGCGCAGGAACGGTGCGTGGCCGGCACGCTCGCGCAGCAGCAGGTCACCGAGGCCGTCGACGAGCAGCACGCACGTGCGGGGTGCCGGTTCCAGGGCCAGCACCGACCGCTCGGCCGGGGCAGGGTGGCCCGGCAGGTCGACGTCCAGGCCCCGCAGCACGGCGGGCAGGAGGTCGGAGAGGGTGTCGCTGCCGTAGCGCGGGGCCGGGGGCAGGCCGAGGCTCACCCGACGCGACCGGCCGTCGCGGCCGACAGGGCGCGGGCGAACGCGAGCGCGCGCCGCACCGCGTCGTCACCGTCGGCGTCGGCCGACACGCGCACGGAGATGTCGTCGGCGCTCGCGGTGCCGGTGTACCCGTGGTCGGCCTCGCAGTTCGGGTCGGCGCACGCAGCGGGCTCGAGGTCGAGCCGGCTCACCGCACCCCACCCGATGGTGAGGGTGAGCTCGCGCGAGCCCTCACCGCTGCGGTAGCTCTCGGGGCTGGGCACGACGTGGTTCAGCACCACTGAGCGCACGGCTCGCAGCGGCACCGCCTCGGTGGCCGCCGTGGCGAACGGCTGCGGGGGCCCGTCCGGGCCCTCGGGAGCGTGGTCGTCGGCGTGGGTCACGACGAGCCGAGTGGCCGTCAGGACGAACGTCGTGATGTGCCGACGCACGACGTCCTGGTCGAACGTCGTCTCCGCGTGCACCAGGTGAGCGACCACCGGTTCACCGGCGACGCTGACGTCGAGGACGTCGAAGACCAGCTCCGGGTAGTAGCCCGCGCGGTCGAGGTCGACGCGCAGCGCGTCGGGCAGGGTGTGGGTGTCACGCATGGGTGCCATCCTTCCACCCCGCCCCTCACCCCGGCAGACGACGGGTGTCGGTGTCCGTGCGACCCGGCGGTGGCGCGAGACGCACGCGTGCCCCGAGCACCGTCACGCCCTCGGGGGCGGCGATCACGGGGTTGAGCTCGAGCTCGGCCACCTGCGGCAGGTCGTCGGCGAGCGCCGAGACCCGGGCGACGACGTCCTCGAGGGCGTCGACGTCGACGGGGTCGGCGCCGCGGTAACCGAACAGCAGCGGCGCCGCGCGCACGCCACGCACCAGGTCGGCGACGTCACCCTCGCGCAGGGGCGGGTTGCGCCGGGCGACGTCGCCGAGCAGGTCGGTGGGGGGCCCGCCCACACCGAACTCCACGACGGGGCCGAAGAGCGGGTCCTCGGTCGAGCGCACGACGCACGACACCCCCACCGGTGCCATGGCCTGCACGACGAGATCCGCGCTGCCGTGCCGCTCGAGCTGGGCCTTCATCTCCGCCAGGTCGTTGCGCAGCTCGCCCTCACGGGCGATGTCGAGACGCACCGCACCGAGGTCGGCCCGGTGGCGCAGGTGCGGTGCGGTCGCCTTGAGCACCACGGGATAGCCGGTGCGCTGGGCAGCCGCCGCGGCCTCGTCCGGCGTGGTCACGGGGTACGCCGGCCACACCTCGATGCCGTAGGCGGCCAGGAGCTCGGTGGCCTCGGCCTCCGACACCCAGCGACCGTCAGCGTCCGGGGGCGTGAGCCGCTCGACGAGCGCCCGGGCCGCCGTGCGGTGGATGCCCTCCGGGGCCACCAGCGGCCCGCGGTCGCGCTGGCGCCACTGGGCGTACCGGGTCGCCGACACCAGAGCGCGCACGGAGTCCTCGGGCGTCGGGTAGGCCGGCACCGTGCGGACCGAGGTCGACAGCGCCTCGGTGACGCCGTGCATGCCGAGGAACGTCGCGACGCAGGTCTTCTCGCTGGCTCCGGCGACCTCGGCGAGGGCGAGCGCGACGTCGGCGTCGACCGTGACGAGCGGCGGGATGAAGCCCGCGACCACGGAGTCGACGTCCGGTGCGGTGAACGCCTCGCGCAGCGCGGCGCGGAACTCCTCGGCCGTGGCCTCTGAGCGGACGGCCACCGGGCCGTGCACGACGTCCAGCCCCCAGCTGACGCAGGCGTCGGCGGCGAGCGCCCCCAGCGCGTCGGAGTTGGTGACGATCGCGACGCGAGGTCCGGCCGGCAGCGGCTGGTGCACGACGAGCTGCGCGACGTCGAAGAGCTGGTGGATGTTCTCGACGCGGATCACACCGGCCTGGCGCAGCACCTCGTCGAACGTCTCCCGGGGCAGCCGCGACTCGCGCACGGTGTGCCCGGGGGGAACGCTGAACGTCGACTGCCCGGACTTCACGACGATGACGGGCTTGGTGCGCGCCAGCCGGCGCGCGACGCGGGTGAACTTGCGCGGGTTGCCGACGCTCTCGAGGTAGAGGCCCACGGCGTCGGTGGCCGGGTCGTCGAGCCAGTACTGCATCACGTCGTTGCCCGACAGGTCGGCCCGGTTGCCCGACGACACGAAGCTGGAGACGCCGAGGCGGCGACGGCGCGCCGTGTCGAGCACCGCGATGCCGAGCGCGCCGGACTGGCTGAACAGCCCCAGGCGTCCGGCGGGTGGCATCGACGGCGCCAGCGAGGCGTTCAGGCGCACCTGCGGATCGGTGTTGACGATGCCGAACGAGTTCGGGCCGACCACGCGCATGCCCCGGGCGTGAGCGCGGCGCACGAGGTCGCGCTGCCGGGCGCGGCCGGCGTCGCCGGTCTCGGCGAAGCCGCTGCTCACCACCACCAGCCCGCGCACACCGGCCCGCCCGCAGTCGTCGACGACGTCGCCCACGGCGTCCGCCGGCACCGCCACCACCGCCAGGTCGACCTCGCCGGGGATGTCGGTGACGCGCGTGTGGCTCTCGACCCCCTGCACCTCCCACGCCTCGGGGTTCACGGCGTAGAGCGGGCCGGTGAAGCCACCGCCCAGCAGGTCCTCGAGCAGCCGGTGCCCGATCGAGTCGGGGTCGCGGCTGGCGCCCACGACGGCCACGGCCCGGGGGTGCAGCAGCGCCTGCACGCTGCGGGCCTCGGCTCGCTGCTCGCGCGACTCCCGCACCCGCGTCGACTCCTCGCTCGGCGCGATGTCGAACTCCAGCGCGATGACGCCGTCCTCGTAGTTGTGGCGCACCGTGTAGCCCGCCTCGCCGAAGACCGCGATCATCTTGCGGTTCTGCGGCAGGACGTCGGCCACGAACTTGCGGATCCCCCGCTCGCGCGCTGCAGCCGCCAAGTGCTCGAGCAGCACCGAGCCGATGCCCCGGCCCTGGTGGGAGTCGGAGATGTTGAAGGCCACCTCGGCCGTGGCCGAGTCGATGCGGTCGTAACGACCGATACCCACGATCGCGTCGCCGAGCGTCGCCACGAGCCCCACCCGGTCGCGGTGGTCGACGTGGGTGAACCGTTCGAGGTCGCGCGGCGAGAGCCGTTGCAGCGGAGCGAAGAAGCGCAGGTAGATCGACTCGGCACTCTGACCGGCGTGGAACGCCTCGACCGCAGGGGCGTCGTCCGGGCGGATCGGTCGCAGGTGCACGACGCCTCCGTCGCGCAGGACGACATCCGCCTCCCAGTGCGCGGGGTAGGGCAGGACGCGATCGGCCACGCGCCGAGCCTAGCCGGGGCACCGACTCAGTAGGGTGCGGCCATGATCCGACCCTCCCCCGAGGTGCAGGACGCGCTGGCCGCCGTCGCCGGTGACGACTCGGTGGTCACGGTGGGCGTGCGCGACCCGGCGGTCGTGGCCGCCCGCGGGGGTGAGCCGGTCGAGCACCGCGTCGAGTCGGCCGAGCAGGTCGCCGAGATCGCCGTGGCGTACGCCGGGCGCTCATGAGCGCCCCTGGCGCGCGGCCCCCCGTCGTCGTGATCGGCGACGTCATGACCGACGTCGTGGCGCGCGCCGACGACCCGCTGGCGCTGGGCTCAGACACGGCCGCGCACGTGCAGACCCGTCAGGGCGGTGCCGGCGCCAACGTCGCGCACTGGCTGGCCTCGTTCGGCTGCTCGGTGCGTTTCGTCGGTCGAGTGGGCGACGACCCGTTCGGCCGCGAGGCCGTCGCGGTGCTGAGCGCCGCCGGCGTCGATGCGCACGTCGTCGTCGACCCGATGCGGTCCACCGGCACCGTGGTCGTCCTCGTGGGTGCTGACGGCGAGCGCACGATGCTCCCGGACGCCGGCGCCAACTCCGCGCTCAGCGCCGACGACCTGCCGCCACTGACCCCGGACGACGCGTCATGGCTGCACCTGTCGGGGTACACGCTGCTCAACCCGGGCTCGGGGCCGGCCGGCGAGGCGGCCCTCGCGCGGGCCGCGGCGTCCGGCGTGCCGAGGTCGCTGGACGTCGCGAGCGCCGCACCGCTGGAGGCGTTGGGAGGCAGGGAGTTCCTGCGCCTCACCGAGGGCGTCGAGCTGGTGTTCTGCACCCTCGACGAGGCGGAGGTGCTCGTGGGCACACGCGACCCCGACACCGCCGTGGCCCGGCTCACCGGCACCTACCGCGACGTGGTGCTGAAGACGGGAGCCACCGGAGCGCGATGGGCCCGACAGGACGCCACGGGGGTGCACGTGCCGGCATGCGCCGCGGCCGCCCCGGTCGTCGACACCACGGGTGCCGGCGACGCGTTCGCCGCCGCGTACCTCGCCGCGCTCCTGGCCGGCGAGCAGGTGCCCGGCCGCCTCACCCGAGCCTGCCGGGCCGCGGCTGGCATCGTCGTCCGCGTCGGTGCGCGTCCGCCCGCCTGACGGCCGTCAGTCCAGGCACCCCACGGTGACCCGCGCGACGCCCTTTGGCGCCGCGACCTTCGCCGTGTAGGCGGCCGCGAACCCGCGCGCGTCAGCCTCGGTGTCGAAGTAGAGGGTCGCCCCCGACCAGTAGTCGTACTGGTCGAGCCCGAGGGCCTCCATCGCCCCGCCGTCGCAGGCGATGTCGCCCACGACGGCCTGGTAACCGACTCGGCTGGCATCGCGCAGGGCCTTCTCGACCGGTGCGTCCGTGGCGCTGTGGCCGACCGCGAGGTAGACGGCCCACACGGGGTCGCCCTGTTGCGGCTCGCCCAGCGCCTTGGCCCACCGGGGGGCGACCGAAGCGGCCGGGCTGGCCGTCGCGGTGGGTGACGCCGAGGGCGCGGCGGTCGTCGCCGTGGCCTGCGCGGTCCCCTCCGGAGCCGCGACCGTGGGCGTCGGCTGCGTCGAGGGTGCCGAGGGCGTCGAGGACGCCGGGGGCTGTGCCGAGGGCTGCGTCGAGACCGCCGCGGTATCGCCAGCCGCCGCCGGGGTCGCGCCCCCGCACCCGGTGACCACGACGAGTGGCAGGAGCACCGCCGTCGCCAGCGAAGCCGCTCCTCGGTTGCCGCGCATGCCTTACCTGCCTTCTCGTGTGACGCCTGAGGTCTGGAGGATCGACAGCCTGCCACCTGCTCTTGAGTCGTCGGAGCGACCCGTTGACCGCGGCCCGATCCGGTGCGAGGGTCCAGAGCATGACGCTGGCAGAGCACGACGACAGCTACGAGACCTTCCGCACCGCGCGCGACCACCTGCTGCGCCACCGCACCGACCTCCGAGCCGCGCTCGACGGCTACGTCGCCCCCCGGCCCGAGCACTTCAACTGGGCTCTCGACTGGTTCGACGTCGTGGCGGCGTCCGACGAGACGGCGCAGCGCACCGCCCTGTGGGTCGTGGATGACGACGGCTCGCACACCCAGGCCACGTACGCCGAGATGTCGGCCCGCTCCAGCCAGCTCGCGGCCTGGCTGCAGGCCCACGGCGTCAAGCGCGGCGAGCGCCTGCTGCTGATGCTCGGCAACCAGCTCGAGCTGTGGGAGACCATGCTCGCGTGCATGAAGCTGGGGGTCGTGGTGATCCCGGCCACCACGCTGCTGTCGAACGCCGACATCCGCGACCGCATCGACCGCGGCCACGTCGCGCACGTCGTGGCCCGTAGCGACGACGCCCCCAAGTTCGAGGGCGTGCACGGCTCGTGGACACGCATCGCGGTGGGCGCCGACGTCGAGGGCTGGCTGTCGTACGGCGACAGCTTCCAGTTCCTCGAGACGTTCACCCCCGAGGTGGTGACCCGTGCCGACGAGCCGCTCCTGCTGTACTTCACGTCGGGGACGACCGCGCAGCCCAAGCTCGTCGAGCACACGCACGTGTCGTACCCCATCGGGCACCTGTCGACGATGTACTGGGTGGGTCTGCAGCCCGGCGACGTCCACCTCAACATCAGCTCGCCGGGCTGGGCCAAGCACGCCTGGAGCAACCTGTTCGCACCCTGGAACGCCGAGGCCACGGTGCTCGTGGTCAACCAGTCCCGCTTCGCGGCCGAGCCGCTGCTCGACACCATGGCCGAGTGCGGCGTCACGACGTTCTGCGCTCCTCCGACCGTCTGGCGCATGCTCGTGCAGACCGACCTGGCGACGTACCGCGGCCGAATCCCGCTGCGCGAGGTCGTCGGCGCCGGGGAACCCCTCAACCCCGAGGTGATCGAGCAGGTGCGCGCCGCGTGGGGTCTGACGGTGCGCGACGGTTACGGCCAGACCGAGACCACCGCCCAGATCGGAAACCCGCCGGGAGCGCCGTTGAAGCCGGGCTCGATGGGACGACCGCTGCCGGGCTACGACGTGGTGCTGCTCGACGTCGTCACCGGCGACGCGGCTCGCGAGGGCGAGATCTGCCTGCGTCTCGACGGGCCGCTGGGGCGTCCGGTGGGCCTCATGGTGGGTTACCGCGACGACGACGACCGCACCCGAGACGCCATGCGCGACAACGCTTATCACACCGGTGACGTCGCCAGTGTCGACGACGACGGCTACATCACGTACGTCGGCCGGTCCGACGACGTCTTCAAGGCCTCGGACTACCGGATCAGCCCGTTCGAGCTCGAGAGCGTGCTGATCGAGCACCCGGCGGTGGCCGAGGCCGCCGTGGTGCCGTCGCCGGAGCCGACCCGACTCGCCGTGCCGAAGGCGTACGTGGTGCTGGCGGCCGGCTGGGAGCCGACGGCCGAGACCGCGGGCGACATCCTGGCTTACGCGCGCGAGCACCTCGCGCCGTACAAGCGGATCCGGCGCATCGAGTTCACCGGTCTGCCCAAGACGATCAGCGGCAAGATCCGCCGGGTCGAGCTGCGCGGTCGGGAGAACGAGGTGCACGGCCAGCAGGTGGCCGGGCGCGTGCGCGCCAGCGACACGGAGTTCTGGGAGGAGGACCTCACCTGAGCAGCGCCTCCAGGGGCGCGAGCGGGACGATTCCCTGGGCCCCCGCTGCGAGGTCGGGGTCGCGCCGTCAGGTCGCGTCCGGTCGGCGCCGGCCGAGCACGAAGTAGGCGATCGGCACGGCACCGGCGGAGTTGGCCAGCACGATGACGGCCCCCCAGAGCTTCTTCGAGCCCCTGACCTCCTCCGCGGGTCGCCGCCGCAGGTCGACGAGGGCCGCGATCTTGAGCAGGGTCTCCACCGCCCCGGTGATGATGATGAGCCGCTGGCTGCGCTCGCTCAGGTCGCTCCACCGACGCTTCGCCATGGTGCTCTCCCCTCGTCGCCGCCCTTCATCGAGCGACCTCCTGCGCCAGTATCGCCCCGGACGTCGAGCTCTGCGGGTGGTCCGGCCAGGTCACGGCGTAGCCGCCGTCGCCCCCTCGGCGCAGCCGGACGTAGCGCAGCAGCTCGCGGATGATGCCGGCGTTGCCCATCGCCCAGCCGGCCAACGGCTCGAGGTCGCTGGGCGTGGCTCGGTGCTCGTGGTTCGACCACCGGGCGCCGTCCGCGTCGACGGTCGCGCGGGCCATCAGGTCGTCGACGAGCACGCTCGCGAACGTCAGGTCGTCACCGCGTTCGACCACCCGGTCGCAGGCGAGCGCCAGCACCCCCGCCGTCCCGCAGCAACGGCCGGTGTTGTCCCAGAACCCGGGTCGGACCCGTTGCGGCAGACCGGAGGCGACGACCGTGTGCCAGCACGCGTCGGCCAGGCGCGACCACGCCTCGTCACCGGTCACCTGCCCCAGCTGCCGGAAGGCCTGGGCGTCACCGGCCGGTCCGTTGCACCAGCCGTAGCTGCAACGCTCGACGATGTCCGGGCGGTGCGGCGGGTCGGAGTGCGGCACGAGGAATCCCGGGCCGGACTCGTTGCGCCCCACGACGTCGGCCGCCCCGGCAAGCGCGAGATCGACGAGGTCGTTCCGGCCGGTTACCGCGCCGACCTGCGCCAACGCGATGACGATCCCCAGCGTGCCGTGCGCGACGTGGTGCGAGCGGGCCGGTGAGGGCCGCACCGCCCAGTTGACGCCGTGCGTCGTGCGGTCCGCGGTGGCGAGGTACGGCGTCACGGCGCTCACCGCCAGGTCGACCTCGCCGGCGTGCAGCGCACCCAGCGCGATGCCCGCGTTGCCCACGAGCAGCTCGAACATGTCGTTCCAGCGCTCGCCGTCGAAGCCCGCTCGGACGCCGGCCAGCGCCCGTTCAGCCGCGTCGTCGCGGCCGAGCACCCGCAGCGCGAACGCCATCCCTGCGAGCCCGAAGTACAGCGACGCGTTCTCCTCGCCGTCGACGTGGCCGGCGAGCGCGTCCACGCCCCGGTCGACCACCTCGTCGTACCGGCCGTCGCCGAAGTGCTGCTGCGCCTCACGCAGGCCGAGCAGCATCCCGGCGAGCCCGTGGTACAGCGACGGGTCACGCTCGGCGGCGGGCGCCGCGATCTGCGCACCCAGGCGCGTCGTCAGCCAGTCCGCCGCGCCGCGGGCCACTCGCTCGACCTCGTCCAGGTCGGTCATCGCGCCAGGCTACGGCCGAGAGCGGCGACGGTACTGGTGGGCCGGCGTCAGCGGTGCTTCGGGTGCTCGGGCCAGGGGGCGTCGGCCGGGCGCAGGGTCGTCCACCCCTGCGCCCGCGCGGCGTGCGCAGCCAGTACCGCCACGACCAGCGACGGGCTGTGCAACCGCCCAGCCAGGACGGCGGCGTGCACCTCGTCGAGGTCGAACCAGTGGGTCGGCATGTCCATCTCCTCCCCGTCCCGGTCGTGCCGCTCGTGGTGCGGCACGGGCGTCAGGCCGCGGGCGAGGTAGCAGCGGAACACCTCCGACGTGCCCCCGGGCGAGAGCACCCAGTCGATCAGGGTGTCCCATCGCTCGGCCTGCAGGTCGGACTCCTCAGCCAGCTCGCGGCGGGCCGCCTCGTGCGGCGGCTCGCCGTCGACGTCCAGCAGGCCCGCAGGCACCTCCCACAACGTCATGCCCACCGGGTGGCGGTACTGGTGCACCAGCGCCACCCGGCCGTCGTCGTCCAGCGCGAGCACCCCGACGGCGCCGGGGTGCCGCACGAACTCGCGGGTGACCGTGCCCGCCCGGCCGAGGTCGACGTCCTCGCTGACGACGTCCCAGACCTTGCCCTCGAACACGACGTCTGAGGAGGTGACGGGCTTGGGCTCGATGCGGTCAGCCAGCTCCGGCGCCATGGCTGGCTCCCCGTCCGGCCCGCTCATGCGGTGGCGGCGACGTGCTCGCGGTGCCGCTCGACCTCGACGAGCCGGGCGGCGCGCTGGGCGTCGACGGCGGCCCGCACCAGGCCCGCGAACAGCGGGTGGGCGCGGTTCGGGCGCGAGAGGAACTCCGGGTGCGCCTGCGTCGACACGTAGTACGGGTGCACCTCACGCGGCAGCTCGACGAACTCCACCAGCCCGCCGTCCGGAGACGTCCCGGAGAAGACCAGCCCGGCCTCCTCGAGCTCGCCGCGGTAGGCGTTGTTGACCTCGTACCGGTGGCGGTGTCGCTCCTCGACGTGGGTGCGCCCGTAGGCCTCGGCGACCACGGAGCCCTCGACCAGCTTCGCGGGGTACAGGCCCAGGCGCATCGTGCCGCCCAGGTCGCCCTCACCCTCCACGATGGCCTTCTGCTCCTCCATCGTGGCGATCACCGGGTAGCGCGAGTCCGCCTCGAACTCCGTCGACGAGGCGCCGGGCATGTCGGCCTTGTTCCGCGCGTACTCGATCACCATGCACTGCAGGCCGAGGCACAGGCCCAGCGTCGGCACCTGGTGCTCGCGCGACCAGCGCAGGGCGCCGAGCTTGCCCTCGATGCCGCGCACGCCGAACCCGCCCGGCACGCACACGGCATCGACGCCGCCGAGCGCCCGCTGCGCCCCCTCCGGCGTCGCGCACTCGTCGGACGCGACCCAGCGCAGCCGCACCTTGGCGTCCTGGTCGAAGCCCCCCGCGCGCAGCGCCTCGGTGACGGACAGGTAGGCATCCGGCAGGTCGATGTACTTGCCGACGAGGGCGATCTCGACCTCGTGCTCGGGCTCGTGCACCCGCTGCAGCAGCCGGTCCCAGTCGGTCCAGTCGACGTCGCGGAAGGCCAGACCGAGCCGGCGCACGATGTAGGCGTCCAGGCCCTCGCGGTGCAGCACCTTCGGGATGTCGTAGATCGACGGCGCGTCGACGGCGTTGGCCACGGCCTCGGTGTCGACGTCGCACATGAGGGAGATCTTGCGCTTCATCTCCGGGGGCACCGGCCGGTCGCTGCGCACCACGAGCGCGTCGGGCTGGATGCCGACCTGGCGCAGCGCGGCCACCGAGTGCTGCGTCGGCTTGGTCTTCAGCTCACCGGACGGCGCGAGGTACGGCACGAGCGAGACGTGCAGGAAGAACACGTTGTCGCGCCCCACGTCGTGGCGCACCTGGCGCGCGGCCTCGAGGAACGGCAGCGACTCGATGTCGCCGACCGTGCCGCCGATCTCGGTGATGATCACGTCGACGTCCGAGCTCGCCTGCGCCCGCATGCGGCGCTTGATCTCGTTGGTGATGTGCGGGATCACCTGCACGGTGTCGCCGAGGTACTCGCCACGGCGCTCCTTGGCGATGACCTCGCTGTAGATCTGCCCGGTCGTGACGTTGGCGCTGGCCGACAGCCCGCGATCCAGGAAGCGCTCGTAGTGACCGATGTCGAGGTCGGTCTCGGCGCCGTCGTCGGTGACGAACACCTCCCCGTGCTGGAACGGGTTCATCGTGCCGGGGTCGACGTTCAGGTAGGGGTCGAGCTTCTGCATCGTCACGCGGATACCGCGTGAACGGAGCAGGAGTCCGAGGCTCGATGCGGTCAGGCCCTTGCCCAAGGAGGAGGCCACGCCGCCGGTCACGAAGATGTGTTTCGTCTGCGCCACGGACTTCGACTGTACTAGGTCGAACGGCCGGTGCGGCGCAGGTCGTCGTAGACCCGCAGGGCCGCGTCGCACGCCGCGGCGTCGTCGGGCAGCTCCGCGGCCCGGCTGCGTGCTCGTGCGCGCAGCTCCGCGCGCGCCCCCGGGTCGACGAGCAGCCGCCGTACGCCGGCCGCCAGCGCGGCGGCGTCCCCGCCCGGCACGAGCAGCGCAGCGTCCCCCGTGACCTCCGCCGTGCCGCCCACGTCGGTCGCCACCACGGCGGCCCCGGCCTGCAACGCCTGCTGGACGGCGATCGGCTGGCCCTCCCACACGGCGGACGACACGACCACGTCGGCCATGGTGAGCAGGTCACCGACGTCGTCGCGCCAGCCGAGCAGCCGCACGGGCAGCGCGTCGGCCTCGATCCGGGCCGCGAGCCGGTCCCGCAGCGGGCCGTCGCCGGCGACGAGCACGACCAGGGGACGGCCCAGCGTGGGATCGGCAGCCAGCGCCTGGGTCGCGTCGAGCAGCAGGGGCAACCCCTTCTGCTCGGCGAGCCGCGCCACGCACAGCACCACGGCCTCGTCGCGCAGCCCCAGTGCGTCGCGGGCCTGCTCGGGCGTGGCCCGCGCCGCCAGGGCCGCAGGTGCCGGCACCACGGCGTGCCGGACGTCGCGGGCGCCCAGCTCGCGCAGCCGCACCTCCAGGTCGGCGGACACGCCGAGCGTGACGTCGGCGCCGCGGGCCACCAGCCGCTCGAGCACCGCGTAGGCGGCCCGCACCGGGCTGCCGCCGACGCCCTGCGCCAGCAGCGCGTTGTGCAGGGTCACCGCCAGCGGGACGCTGCTGCGCCGCAGCGCCAGCACCGCGAGGCCCCCCGCGCGCAGGCCGTGCGCGTGCACGACGTCGACGTCTTCGGCCAGTCGGCTGAGGGTGCCGACGACCTTCAGGTCACCACGCGGGTGCGGCCGCTCGCGGATCTCGACGGGCGTGAACCCGGCCCCCGCGCCGGTGAAGTCGAACTCCTCGCCGACGGCGGCTGGGGCGGCCACGTGCACCACGGCACCGGCCTCCACGAGGGACGCCGCGAGGGCGCGCACGTGGCGGCCGACTCCCCCACCGCTGGTGCCCAGCAGCAGCAGCACCCGCGGCAGCGGCCGCGCAGTCGCGCCGGTGCGCTCGCGGCCCACGCGCCCACTCTCCCGTCCCGTCGTCTCAGCCACCGGTGACCTGACCTGCCGTCCGCCCGGGGCGCAGCAGCCCGCGCAGGTCGTCCCGGTCGGTGACCCACAGTCCGACGCCGAGCACCGCCGCAGTCACTGCTGATCCCAGCACACCCGACACCAGCGCGCCCCCCACACCGTCGAGGGTCACCCGATCGGTGGTGAGGCGCCCGGCCACGGCGCCCGTGGCCGCTACGAGCAGCACCCGCGCGAGCACGGGTAGTGAGCCGGCGAGGGCGGGTGCCACCGGCGTCCCGGCCACCTGGGTGCGCGCGGCGCCCACCAGCAGCAGCACCCCGGCCACCGTCATGCCCAGCGAGCTGGCCAGACCGAGAGCCAGCAGCGTGCGCGTCGCGGCGCGCTCACCGGTGCCGGCGAGCACCGGCACGAGCGCGAGCGAGGCCACCACCGCGACCAGCCAGCCGGCCACGGTGACGCGGGCGGCGTACGTCGCCCGGCCCGCCGCGAACAGAGCCCGCCCCAGGTGCGCGATGAGGGCGAACCCCACGAGGCCCGGCGCGAACGCCGTGAGCGCCGACGGCAGCGCCGACAGCGCGGCCCCTCCGGCGTCGAGGACGGCGAACAGCTGGCCCACCGCCGGGGCGCTGGCCACCAGCACCGCGGCGCCCGCCACGGCGACCAGCACCACCACGCGCATCGAGCGCGTGAGCGTGCCCGCGTACGCCGCACCGTCCCCGGCGGCGACCTGACCCGACAGCGTCGGGAAGGCGGCCGTGGCCAGCGGCACGGCCAGCACGGCGTACGGCAGCAGGTACACCGCCTGCACGTACTGGTAGACGTTGAGCGCGCCCGCACCACCGGAGCCGTTCGACAGGCGCACCGTGACGAGCACGAGCAGCTGCTGGGCGAGCAGCCCGGCGAGCCCGGCGGCCGCCAGCCGGCGAGCGTGCGACGCGACCCCGGGGTCGAAGCGCAGCGTCGGGCGCAGCCGGACGCCGGCCCGGTGCGCCGGCACGAGCAGGGGCAGGCTCAGCACGACCACACCGGCCGTCGTGCCGAGCGCGAGCAACAGCTCACCACCGCGATCGGGCAGCCACGCCGCTGACGCCGGCCCCGTCGGACGGTGGGTCGTGGCGGCGAAGAGCAGGTACACGCCGATCACCACGACGCTCGAGGCCAGCGGTGCCAGGGCCGGGCCGATGAACCGCCGGTGCGCTTGCAGCACGCCCGTGAGCACGATCCCCACGCCGTAGAGCACGATCTGCGGGGCGAAGGCCACGAGCATGCGGGCCGCGCTCGCGCCCTGGCCCGGGCACTGGTCGGCGCGCAGGAGCACGCTGGTGATCGGGCCCGCGAGCGCCACGACGAGCAACGTCACCGGCGTCAGCACCAGCACGGTCCAGGTGAGCAGCGCGGACGCCGTCCGGCTGGCTGCGGCTCGGTCGCCGCGCACGATGGCCGCCGACAGCACCGGCACCACGCTCGCGGCCAGGGCCCCTCCGGCCACCACCTCGAACAGCACGTTGGGCACCAGGTTGGCGCTGGCGTAGGCCGAGCCGACGCACGAGCTGCCGACGGTGCCCGAGAACACCAGCCAGCGGCCGAAACCCACCACCCGCGACAGCAGCGTGAGGACGGCGATCGCGGCGGCTGCGCCGGCCACGCCCGCCGCGAGGCGCCCGGCGCGCGGCGGCAGCCCGCTCACCGCGGCGGGCCGGGCGGACGGCGTCCGAGGGCGTCGAGCTCGCGCAGGCCCGGGGTGGACTCGATGACGCGGGTGAAGCTCACCTTCTCGCTGGCGACGGTCAAGGCGACGAGGGCAGCGAGCAGCAGGGCCCGGGAGCGGCGTCCGCGTCGTCCGGTGGCGGTGAGGGCCGCGACCCCGAGCAACGCGCCCGCGGCGTTGGCACCGGTGTCACCGAGCATGGTGCGCTCGGCGAGGTCGTCGGGCAGCGACGCGACGGCGCTGCCCGCTGCGGCCACAGCCACGGGCCACCCGGCGCCAGCGGCGAGCGGCGTGGCGAGCAGCACGGCCTTGAGCGCACGCCCCGGCCGCAGGTCGAGCAGGTTGAGCAGGTTCGCCGACCCGGCCACGACGGCCCCACCCACGAGCACGTCGGTGCCGCGCGCAAGCACCGGGCTGCGGTCGCGGTCACCAGCCCGCACGACCGCCGACGCCGCCAGGCCAGCCGCAGCCAGGCCCATGACCTTGACCGACCCCGTGGTCACCTCGCCGCGCCGCAGGGCGCCGAGGTGGCCCTTGAGCCCCTTGCGCACCCCGCCCTCGGCGAGGTCGTCGTAGGCGCCCAGCGCGCCGGCCGCCGTCCCCGCCAGCACGGCCGCGGCGCGCAGGCGACCGGGAACGCCGGGAGCCAGCGCGACGCCCGTGACGGCCCCGGCGACGTAGGCGGGCCCCTCCAGCAGGCTGATGGGCTCCCCGCGGTGGTTGGTGCGGGTCCAGCGCTGGCCACCGCCGGGCGGGCGGCGCTGCAACCCCGCAGCGGCCAGCCGTCCGGCCACACCCGCAGCCAGCGCGGCGACGCCGGCCGAGCGCGCCCGGCCCGCGGTCACGGGACGTCCGCAGGAAGCGGAGGCAGCACCGCCGTCGCGCCGACCCCGGTGCCGTACTGGCCGGCCTGGCCCACCATCTGCTGGCGCAGCGCGAAGACCATGGCGATGCGCCCCATGGCCAGCGCGATGTCGTCGACGGACGACACCTTCGACGCGACCGAGCGGTCGGCGCGCAGGGCGCCGATCAAGCCGATCGGTTCGGTGCTCTCGGTGGATCCCACTGCGACGACCCCGCTGCTGGCCTCGTCGAGCACGCGCAGCGTCGTCGTCAGCGTGCCGAGCACGGCTTTGCGCGCGTCGTCGGCGGTCTTGGTGTCGGGGTCTGCCGCCACGGCCACGACCAGCGTCGCCGGCGCCGGTTCGGGGCCCTGCACGCTCAGCAGACCCGCCTCGCGCAGGCCCGAGAGCGCCTGGCTGCTCTGCGCCGACGCCTTGTCGGCCCCGGTCACCGACGACACGACCAGCGCCTTGGCCAAGATCGCGGCCATCCGCTCGTTCACCGGCGCGGCCGGGTCGGCGCCGCTGTCGACCAGCGGCCCGAGGTTCGACGACAGCTGGTCGCGGAAGGTGACCTTGCCCGGTGCCGGGTCGGCCCACGACGGCGCGAGCTTGACCCGGCCGTTGATCTTGGCCCCCGCCGTCTGCAGCGTCTTGGTGATCTGGTCCGCGACCGCCGAGTCGGCGCCCGGCATGAGCAGCAGCACCACCGAGCGTCCGCCGAGGCGCGAGGCCACGAGATCAGCGGTCACCGACGTCGCGAACTCGTCGGCGGCGTCGATCTTGTGCTGCTGGGTGTCGAGCTGGCTACGCAGGTCGGCCTTGTCGGCCCGCAGCTGCGAGACCTGGCTCGTGAGCGTCTGGCCCAGCTGCTGCTGCAGCGGGCCGGCGCCCAGCACGATGCCAACCGCGAGCGCGATGAAGATCGCCACGATCGAGACGAGGTGGTACCGAAAGTCGATCACGTCAGAAGAGTCCCTGGATCCACGACCAGATGTCGTCCCACCGGGCGCCACCGAGGCCGAGTGCGGCCTGGCCCGCCGGGGTCACCGACATCGCGACGAACAGTGCGAGCAGACCGCACACGAGCAGCAGGAGCACCTGCCACGACGAGATGCGGGCGCGGTAGAGCCGGCTGACGCCCTTGGCGTCGATGAGCTTGCCCCCGACCCGCAGCCGGGTGAGGAAGGTGCTGGCCATGCCGGCACGGCCCTTGTCGAGGAACTCGACGAGCGTGGCGTGGGTGCCCACCGCGACGATCAGCTCCGCACCCTTGTCGTCGGCCAGCAGCATCGCGACGTCCTCGCTGGTGCCGGTGGCGGGGAACACGACCGGCTCGACCCCGAGGCGCTCGACGCGCTCCTGGCCGGGGGCGCGGCCGTCGCGGTAGGCGTGCACGACGATCTCCGCCCCACTGGAGAGCGCCTTGTCGGACACCGAGTCCATGTCACCGACGATGAGGTGCAGCGGCAGCCCGGCGTCCAGCACGGCGTCGGCACCGCCGTCGACGCCGATGATGATCGGCCGGTACTCGCGCACGTAGTGGCGCAGCGTCTGCAGGTCTTCCTTGTAGTGGTAGCCGCGCACGACCACCAGCACGTGGCGTCCCTCGAGGTCGGTGCGGATGTCGGGCACGCCCACGCCGTCGAGCAGCAGCTCGCGCTCCTTGCGCAGGTACTCCATGGTGTTGGCGGCGAACGCCTCGAGCTGCACCGCCAGCCCCGCGCGCGCCTCCTCCATGGCGGCGGCCACCGTCTCGTCGGTCTGCCGCGTGCCCGAGGCGACGAGGTCGTCGCCGACGTAGACGTCGCTGCCATCGACGCGGACGCGCTCGCCGTCCTGCACCGCGACCATGACCTCGCGGCCGACGCCGTCGACCAGCGGGATGCCCGCCGCCAGCAGGATCTCAGGGCCGAGGTTGGGGTAGCGCCCGCTCGTGCTGCTCGCCGCGTTGACCACGGCGCCCGGGCGGCGCGCCACGAGGGCTTCGGCGGCCACGGTGTCGATGTCGAGGTGGTCGATCACCGCGACGTCGCCGGGCTGCAACCGCTTGGTGAGGTTCTTGGTGCGCCCGTCGACGCGGGCCACGCCGACGACGCCCGCGGCCGAGGTGGCCTGGGCGCGCGAACGCAGGGAGAGTCGACGCATCAGCGCCATCCTCCCACGGCCTGCGGTCAGGACGGTCGAGGCCGGCTGACCACGGCGAGGTCGGAGAGGGCCGCTTCGCGCAGCTCCTGGGCGTGCGCCCGAGCCGTCTGCGACTCCTCCTGCCCTGCCAGCATGCGAGCCAGCTCGGCCACGCGCTCGGCGTCGTCGAGCGTGCGCACACCGCTCTCGGTGACCGCGCCGTCGTCGGACTTCACCACGACGAGGTGCCGGTCCGCGTAGGCGGCCACCTGCGGCAGGTGCGTGACGACGATCACCTGCGCCGAGCGCGCGAGCCGGGCGAGCCGGCGCCCGATCTCGATGGCCGCCCGACCGCCGACTCCGGCGTCGACCTCATCGAACACGAACGTCGGCACGGGGTCGGCGCCGGCCAGCACGACCTCCAGCGCGAGCATCACGCGCGAGAGCTCACCGCCGGACGCCCCGCGGGCCACCGGCCGCAGGGGGGCGCCGCTGTGCGGGGCGAGGAGCAGCTCCACCTCGTCGACACCGTGCTCGTGGACGACCAGGGTGGCGGCCCGCTGCTCACTCGACTCCGTGGGAAGCTCGACCTCGATGCCCTCGGGGTCCTCGCGCTGCGTGAGCGTCACCTCGACGCGGGCCTGCGGCATCGCCAGCTGCGCCAGCTCGGCCGTCACCAGCTCGGCCAGCCGGCGACCGGCGTCGGCCCGGGAGGCGTGCACCGCGGCCGACAGCCGGCCCAGGTCGCCGCGCAACCGGTCACGCTCGGCGCGCAGCCGGCCGACCGTACCCTCGCCGTCATCGAGCTGCAGCAGCCGCGACGCCGCCCACGCGGCCCACGCGAGCACGCCGTCGACGTCCGCCACCTCCGCCTCGACCCCGCCGACCGCCTCGATGCGGCGCACGAGGGCCGTCAGCGCCGCTCGGCGCTCCTGCACGGCCGTCAGCCGCGCCGGGTCGGCCTCGATCCCGGCGGCGTACGACGCCAGGTCGCCCGCCACGTCGGCGAGCAGGTAGCCGATCTCGCTCAGTCGGCGCTCGAGGTCGGCGAGCGCCGGATCGAGGTCGCGGGCCGACTCCACCCGGTGTCGTGCCTCGGCGACCAGGCTCGTGGCGTCCGCGCCGATGCCGGTGCCGCCCGTATCGAGGGAGTCGAGGGTGTCGCCCTGCAGCGCCGCGTGCGCCTGCTGGGCCGCCGTGCGCAGGGCGTCGGCGTGCGCGAGTCGGGAGTCCTCGTCGCGCAGGGCGTGGTCCTCACCGGGCTGGGGGTCCAGAGCCTCCACCTCGTGCAGCGCGAGCCGCAACCGCTCGGCCTCCTCGGCCCGTTCGCGGGCGTGGGTCGTGACGTCGAGCAGCTCGCGCTCGACGTCGCGCAGCTGCTGGTAGGCCGCCGCGTGCTCGGCCAGCAGCGCGTCGTGACCGGCGAACCGGTCCAGTGCCTCCCGCTGTCGGGCCGGCTGCAGCAACCGCAGCTGGTCGGACTGGCCGTGCACGGTGACGAGCTCGCTCGCCAGCTCACCGAGCACGCCGACCGGCACGGAACGGCCACCGGCGTGCGCGCGCGAGCGCCCGGCCGAGGTGACGGTGCGGGCCAGCAGCAGCACGTCGTCGTCGAGCTCGGCACCGGCGTCCTCGGCCGCCCGGGCGACCGAGCCCGCGGGGTCGATGACCACACGGCCCTCGACGAGCGCCTGCGTCGCTCCCGTGCGCACCGCGCCGGCATCCGCGCGGGCACCGAGCAGCAGGCCCAGCCCGGTGACCACCATGGTCTTGCCCGCGCCGGTCTCGCCGGTGACGACGGTCAGGCCGGGATCGAGCTCGAGCACGGCGTCGCTGATGACGCCGAGCGAGCGGATCCGCATCTCCTCCAGCACAGCGACACTCTAGGAGGCAGGGCGGCGCTGGCCGCGCCATCCGTGCACCGGCAGGCGGAACTTGGCAACGAGCCGGTCGGTGAAGGGTCCGGGCGCGAGCCGGGCCAGCCGGACGGGCAGCTCGGAGCGCACCGCCTCGATGCGCGAGCCGGGCCCGAGCTCGTACCGGCGGCGTCCGTCGCACCACAGCACGCCGGACCCTTCGGTGTCGCCCAGCACCTCGACGGCGAGCTGGGACTGCGGCCCGACCACCAGCGGCCGGGCGAACAGGGCGTGGGCCGAGATCGGCACGAGCAGCAGCGCCTCCACCTGCGGCCAGACCACCGGGCCGCCGGCTGAGAACGAGTAGGCGGTCGAGCCGGTGGGCGTGGCCATCACCACGCCGTCGCAGCCGATGGTGGACAGCGGGCGGCCGTCGACCTCGATCACCACCTCGAGCATCCGCTCGCGGGCTGCCTTCTCGACCGTCGCCTCGTTGAGCGCCCAGCAGCGGTGGATCACCTCGCCACCGCACCGGACCGTGACGTCGAGCGTGAGCCGCTCCTCGACGGTGTAGTCGCGGGAGACGACGCGGTGCACCGTCTCGCGGATGTCCTCGCGCTCGATCTCGGCGAGGAACCCCACGTGCCCCAGGTTGACCCCCAGCAGCGGCACCGACGTGCCGCGGACGATCTCGGCGCCGCGCAAGATCGTGCCGTCGCCGCCCAGCACGATCACCAGCTCGCAGCCCTCGGCCAGGTGCTCGGGATCGGCGATCTCGACGTCCCCGAGGTGGCGCTGCAGTCCGTGCGGACCCAGGAGCTCGTGGAGCTCGTCGGCCTCCTGCGGCAGGACCGCCACCTCGATGCCGGCCCCCATGAGCGCCTCAGAGATCTCAGAGGCCGCCGCGAGCGCCTCGGGGCGTCCGGTGTGCGTCACCAGCAGCACGCGTCGGTTCACGTGGGTCCTTCCTCGACGGCGCGCTTCGCAGCGGCCGGCAGGTCGTCAGCGGCGAGCTGTGGCGGCAGGTCGGTCGACCGGCCGTCCGCTGGCTCGTCGTCCTGCGCACTGAACCACACGAAGTACTCGACGTTGCCGCTCGGGCCCGGCCACCGGCTCGGACGCAGCGCACGCACCACCAACCCCAGCTCCTGACCGGCCCGGGCCACGGCCACGAGCGCGTCGGCGCGCAGCACGGGGTCGCGGACCACTCCGCCGGAGCCCAGGCGGCTCTTGCCGACCTCGAACTGCGGCTTCACGAGCAGCAGCAGGTCGGCGCCGGGACGTACGAGCGCGGCCAGGTCGGTGAGCACGAGCTGCAGGGAGATGAACGACAGGTCACCCACCACCAGGTCGACCGGGCCGCCGACGGCCTGCGGCGGCAAGCCGCGCACCGAGGTGCCGGAGAGCTCGCGGACCCTCGGGTGCCCTCGCAACGTGGCGTCCAGCTGGTCGTGGCCGACGTCGACCGCAACCACCTCGGCGGCGCCGCGCTGCAGCAGCACCTCGGTGAAGCCACCGGTGCTGGCGCCCGCGTCCAGGCAGCGCCGGCTCGACACCGCCGGAGCCGCGCCGAGTGCGGCCAGCTCGTCGAGCACCCCGGCCAGCTTGAGCGCACCGCGACCGACGTAGTCGGGGTGCTCCCCTGCCTGCACCGTCAACGCGGCGTCGGGCTCGACCTTGCGCGAGGCCTTGGTGACCGCGACGCCGGCCAGCTGCACGCGCCCTTCCCGCACCAGGCGCTCGGCCTGGGTGCGCGAACGCGCCAGACCGCGGCGGACGAGGGCTACGTCCAGCCGTTCTTGCGCCGTGCCCAGCGCTCAGCCCTCGAGGTCGGCGAGGCGGTCCTGCAGGGCGCGGTGCACCCCGACGTACACCTCGACCTGCTCGGCGGGTGGCAGGTCGCGCACACCGGCTAGCGGCTCGAGGGCCTCGTCGACGCGCTGGTCGCCCGTCTGGGGCAGGCGCACGGCAGCCGCTGGTACAGCCTGCTGCTCGGACTGCGCGCGGGGCTGGGGCTCCTGAGGCTGGGGCTCCTGGGCGTCGGAGGGCTGAGCGTGATCGCTCATCGACCGGATCCGGTGGTGGACGCGGCGCGCTTGCTCACCGCGCTCTTCTTCGCGACGCTCTTCTTCGCCGTGCTCTTCTTCGCGACGCTCTTCTTCGCCGTGCTCTTCTTCGCCGCGCTCTTCTTCGCCGCGCTCTTCTTCGCCGCGCTCTTCTTCGCCGCGCTCTTCTTCGCCGCGGTCTTCTTCGCCGCCGTCGATGGCGTGGCGGCACGCTGCACCGAGACCAGCTCGGCATCGCGGGCCGCCAGCTCTCGCTCGAGCTCGTGGATGCGGGCCCGGCTCGCGACCAGCGCCGTCTCGAGCTCCTCACGACCGGTGAGTCCGAGGCGCGCGACGACGTTCTCGACCTCCGAGCGCACGAGGTCCAGCAGCAGCGCGCGGTTCTGCCGACCGGCCGTCACGAGCTCGTCGGCCAGGGCGCTCGCCCGAGCGGCCACTTCCTCCGGGCGCATGGGCATCGCCGACACCGGGCCGCCGGCCACGACCTGCCGCGCCACCTCGAGGGCGCGCTGGCGGGTCACCTGCGTGAGGCCGCCCGCGAGCTGCACGTAGCCCCGCACCATGTCGATCACCGTGGCCTCCTCGACCTCACCAAGATCCCGTCGCGCCGCCACGTTACCGGTCCCAGCCCTGCGGCGCCGTCCACCGCGAGAGGGCCGCTCGGGCGCGCTCCAGGTCGACGTCGGCGCCGTCGTCACACGCAGCCCACACCGCCGCACACGCCACACGCAGCACCTCCACCGCGAGCTGGGCGTCACCAGGCGGATCGGCGTCCACCCGCAGGCCTTCGCCGTCGTCCCACTCGCCCCGCACGCCGGCCCCGGCCGCGCACCAGCGGGGACGGTCCGCCGAGACCCGCGGAGCGTGGTGCTCGCTCAGCAGCCCGGACAGGTCCGCCGCCAGGTAGGCCGGGCGCCGGTCACGGCCCGCCGCGAGCAGGTCGACGGTCGCGCTGGCGCCCGTGAGCACGTGCAGGCCGGGCATGCCGGCCGCGCGCGCCCCCGCCATGTCGGTGTCGAGCCGGTCACCCACGAAGAGGGGCCGCTGCGCGCCGGTGCGCTCGACCGCCGCGGCGAGCAGCGCCGGCGCGGGCTTGCCGGCGACACGCGGCGTCGCTCCGGTGGTGCGCGCGACCACGTCGACGAAGGCACCGTTGCCCGGCGCCGGCCCGCGCGGCGTCGGCAGCGTGCTGTCGACGTTCGTCGCGATCCACGGCACACCCCGGCGCACCGCCACGCACGCCTCGTCGAGCATGGCCCACGACAGCTGGGGCGAGAACCCCTGCACCACGGCGGCCGGCGCGTCGTCGGCCCCCTCGACCGGCGTCAGTCCCACCGCCCGCACCGCCTCGCGCAGGCCTTCGGCGCCCACGACGAGCACCCGCGCTGCGTCCGGGAGATCCGCGGCGAGCAGCCGGGCTGCCGCCTGGGCACTGGTGACGACGCCGTCGGCCGTGCTGTCGATCGACAGCGAGGTCAGGTGCCGCGCGATCTCGGTCGGCGTGCGCGAGGCGTTGTTCGTCACGAAGGCCACGTGGACGCCTCGCCGGCGCAGCTCGCTCAGCGTCTCACGGGCACCCGGCACCGCCTGCGGCCCGACGTAGACGACGCCGTCCAGGTCGAGCAGCACCACGTCGTGCTCGTCGACCAGCGGTCCTCGGCTCGTCTCCCAGCCCGGCGCTGCGGTCTCACTCACCGGCGTGCTCGTCGCCGGACGCCTGCCGAGCGCGCAGCGTGGCCCGGGCCTGCCGCAACCGGTCGGTGTACTCCGCGCGCTCAGGGCGCATGACCGACGCCATGGCCAGGTGCTCCACGCCGCGCTCGAACCGGTTCAGCCGGGTCAGGCTCAGGCCCAGCGCGAAGTGGCCGTAGTCGGAGTCGGGAGACAGCTCGACCAGGCGAGCGAAAGCCTCCGCGGCGCGCTGGAACTGGCCGGCGTCATAGCTGGCACGTCCGAGCGCCTCCCAGCCGCTGGCCGACCGCTCCTCCACGGCGACCGTGCGCTCGAGCAGCACCGCCGCAGCGGCGGCATCGCCTCGACTCAGCAGGTCCATGGCCCGCTGCCACCACTCGTACGGTCCGCCTTCGGGTGCTCCGTCCACCCATCCACGGTACGTCGTCGCTCAGGACGTCGCCGCGCGGCGGCCGCGTGGGCCTGGCGCGCGCCGGATCTGCTGAACCTGCACCTCGTAGCGGCTGGCGGCACCGGCCGGAGTGCGGAAGAAGCGCCGGCGCAGGCTGCCCGCGACCTCGACCTGAGTGCCGTCCGCCCAGGCCAACACCCTGCGGCGCAGCCCCGGTGGCCACACGGCGCAGTCGAGCGCGTCCACGCCGCCCTCCGGGCGAGCCACCACCACACGCGCCGTCACCAGCCGGTCGCCGCTCGGGAGCTCGCGCTCGAGAGCGCCCTGCCAGCGACCGTGCAGCCGCACCTCGTTGAGCCCCGGGCTCGTCGCCTCGTCCGCATCGGATGCGCGTTTGGGCTCTGCGCGTTTAGGCTCTGCGCGTCTGGGCTCGGGCCCGCGCGCCTGCCGTCGGGTCGTCGATGCCACTGGCCACCTCCGGGTCGTCGCCGGCCCCGTGCCGACCCCTCCACCCTGTCGGCCAGGAGCCTCACGCACGAGCGGCGGCCCCACGCCTGTGGACGACGGCCGGTCCGCTGCAGGCCTGTGGACAGCTGGTCAGTCCGACGACGGCTCGCCGCCCTCGGTGTCGGACTCGGTGTCGGACTCGGTGTCGGACCCGGTGTCGGACTCGGTGTCGGACTCGGCCAAATCGGTGATGTCGAGACCCTGCAGCTCCGCCAGGCGCTCGTCGGCGTCCGTCTCACCGTCGAGGTCGCTGTCGGCGGCGCGGGCGAACCAGCTCAACGCCTCGTCGGTCCGCCCGGCGTGCAGCAGGGCGTCGGCGTACGCGTACTGGAGCCGAGCCACGTACGGTCGGCCACCAGGGTGCTCCAGCTCCGGCAGCCGCAGCGCCAGGACGGCCGCCTCGGACTGGCCGAGGTCGCGCCGGGCGCCCGAGACCACGATCGCCAGCTCGATGCGCTCCGTCGGACCCAGCTCAGCCGCTTCGCGCGACGCGGCGAGCTCCAGTGCCCGCTCGGGTCGGCCCAACCCCCGCTCGGCGTCGGCCATCAGAGGCAGCTGGTGCGACGAGCCGCTCATCCGGCGCGCCGCCCGCAGCTCAGCCAGCGCCTCGGCCCACAGTCCCGCGTGGTAGGCCGCCACGCCCACTGCTTCACGCACGATCGCGATGCGCCCAGCCCGCCGCTGGGCGGCCATGGCGTGCGCGTACGCGGTCTCGGGATCGTCGGCGAGCAGCCGCCCAGCCATGACGAGGTGCCGCCCCACGACCTCGGCGTTCGTCTTCGACAACGACCGCAGCTGCGCCCGGACCTGTCGGTCGAGCTCACCGATACTCACGTCGTCCGGCAGGGCCGGCTCCTGCGGGCCAGAACGTCGGGGCCCGAGCAGACGCACCGGCTCATCCGGGCGGCGACCAGCGCCAGCCCGCGGAGGGCGATCGCCCGGGCCACCTCGACGCGCCGGCGTCCGCTCACCGCTCGGTCGCCCACCCGGCGCTCCTCGGCCGGACGAGCGGCTCTCGGGCGCGCCCCCGGGCTGGGAGGGGCTGGAACCCCAGCGCCGCTCCCCGCTCGGTGAGGCACCTGCGCCAGATCGGCGCGGGCGCCCCGAGTCGCCGGCACCGCCAGAGCGCTGCGGGCGCCCTGAGTCGCCGGCACCGCCAGAGCGCTGCGGGCGTCCCTGGCCGCCGGTTCCGCTGGGGCGGCTGGGGCCCCGATGCGGACGGCGAGGGGGCGTGGCGTCATCGTCAGCCATGGGCCGCGTACTCCTGTCAGCGTCGCGTGCGGGAAACACGTCGGTGGGAAATACGTCGGGTGGGAAATACGTAGGGTGGGAAACACGAAGACGCCCACCCGGTGGCCGGGTGGGCGTCTTCATAAAGTATGTCCGGCGGCGTC
>NZ_LMER01000015.1:0-162 GCF_001426435.1 Angustibacter sp. Root456
CCCCGCAGCCCCGGCCAACGCCGCCACGACGCCCTGCAGCACCTCGCCCACACCACCCTGGCCCGCAACCAGGTCCCGACCTCGCACGGCTCCCCAGTGCGCGTCATCGTGCGCGTGGGGGTGGACACGTTGGCCGCTGTGGTCGCCGCCTCAGGAGCCGAC
>NZ_LMER01000015.1:247-338 GCF_001426435.1 Angustibacter sp. Root456
GCCAAGACGCTGCGTCCCGCCACCCCAGCCAGCCCCGCGCGGGTTGAGGGTCACCCGCCTCCGGCCGAGCTGGACGACGGCACCCCCATCT
>NZ_LMER01000015.1:455-68967 GCF_001426435.1 Angustibacter sp. Root456
ATCTGGGACACCAACCCACCAGGCCCACCAGGCCCACCAGGCAGCAACCCACCAGACCCACCAGACCAGCCGCTACCGCCCCACCGCGCCAACGACCTCATCCACCGCCTCGTGCGGCAGTGGGTCGCACCCAGGCGCGAGTAGAGCCCTACGCGACCAGGTGAACGTCGTAGTCGACCACCACCGCGGCGTGGTCGCTCCACCGCTCGGCGTAGCTGTGCGCGCGCCCGGCCTCGGCTTTGACCGCTCGAGCGCCGAGAGCCGCCGTCGCCAGCTGGTAGTCGATCCGCCACCCCGCGTCGTTGTCCAACGACCTCCGCTATCTCACCAAACGTCGACTACACGCTGACCTGCGTAAATGCGCGATTTGATCTTGATCACGGCGGCCGCGCAGCCCATGCCAGGGGGTGTTACGGGCACACATGCGGCCGCCCCACACCGACTCAAATCCTCAGGTCGCGTCGCCCCGAGCTCGCTCTTCCACACTTCCCGCCAAGAACAAGAGACTATAGTCTCGTTGGGTGAATAGGCGTCGCCGGAGGCCGGACCCAGCCGTGGAGGCCTTCCTGGCATGCCACCCAGCACCGGCCGCCCCCACTCGCTGGGTCAGAGAGACCAAGGCTGACGGGCGTGACTACTGGGCGGCAGTGGACGCGCCGGTGGTCACCTTCGAAGAGGCCTGGGCGCGGTACCACCACTTCATGGCCGAGGCCGTGCTCTGGATGATCCAGGAGGGGCGCTGGCCTGAGTGGAGTTGGGACGACGACTGCGTGGCGCTGCACGCGTCCGTCGACGACAGCAGGGCCGGGACGGTGGCGGCGGAGAAGTTGTGGATCAGAAAGCTACTTCTGGGCGAGGCCCTCGAAGGACAGCACGTTGCGGACCCAGTCCCCCGTGTGTTCGCGACGAGCGCGGATCTGGATAGAGCGCGGACACAGGCACTCCGATCGGACCTCGATCAAGAGATCCATCGCGCATGGAGTAGTTGGCGTCGAGCGGTCGAGGCAGTCCGTGACGGCGGTCTGGCAGCGCTTGCGGAGCTCGCCGAGGAGAACGACGGCGTCTAGCCCTCGCCCTCCAAGTCCGCGGCCACATCGACAAAGGCCTGCCAGGCGTCCCGGAGCCGCTCCCGCTCCGCTACGGAGAGCCCGTCGCCGGCCGTCGTAAAAGCCACGTCTTCCGCGACGTCCGCGAGCGCCTCGGCAGCCCGCTGGTAGGGGGTTGACGGGTAGACCGAGTTGGCCCTACTCATTGGCCGTCCTCATGTCCTGCCCCGCCCGCCGCATCGCCGAAGCCTCTGCCACGGCAATGACTATAGTCACGCACGCTTACCGCTTTGCAACGATGCCTGCGCAGGCTTGGGAGCGGAGAACCCCTCCCGCTGGCTTGTCGTCAACCAGGGGCCGTCAGTCATCAGCGTCTAGAACGTCGGCCTCGACCCTCGCGACCACTTCCGCCATGGTTAAGCCCAGGGACCACGCCAGCCGTGCCGCCACCTCGAGGGTCATGCGGCGCTTGCCGGTCTCGATGAGCCCGATGCTGGTTCTGTGGAGCTCGGCCTCCTGGCCGAGCCGCTCCAGCGACCACCCTCGCGCCAGCCTGGCCTCTCGCAGTACCTGGGCTATACCCCTCGCGAAGTCTTCGTCACGACGGGTTGGCACACGTTGAACCTAGGTGGCGGTGCGCGGACAATCCATGCCACTATAATGTCGCTCGCAGAAAATCCGCCCTATTTGCCGGCACTGCTACCAGGCAGTTATGCGACCAGCTGATCTTGATTGACGTGGTCAGGATGCCATGCCGCAGCACCGCCACAGGCGACGATTCAGGGGGTGGAGGCGTTCCGTTCTGGTTCCGTCTGCCCCGTCAAGGACCCATACGTTCGCTCTTCGTTTGCCGGCTCGCCTGACGGTCATCCAGTCCTTGATGTAGGCGCTGCAGCAGTTGCCGTCCCCGAGCTTGGGCGCCGACGCGACCTAAATCGCAGGGACACCGCCCCTCCAAGGACGATCAGGCTGAGGTCACGCAATGCGTTTCCCACCTGCTGGCCATTCACGTTAGTGACGGCTATCGCAGCGTCCCAATCGGGGAGTGCCTGCTCGCTGGCCACGAACGTCAACGTATCCCCCCGGTTCACACCGACGCCTCTCACGATGCGTGGAGATGCTTGGTTCTTCTCACTCAGACCCCATGTTGGAAACTCTACGACCGTTCCTTTCCGCATCGCGCCCTGCGCCTCCCGGGAAACATCGTCGAATGAAGCCCACGCTGAGTTTCCCGGCCCCTCCGACATACGAACGCCATACCCGGTCTCGTAGTCTCCTGTGCGGAAGAATGAGTTGGAAACCGGAACGCGGATCTTCTCGCCGTCCGCGGGACAAACGACGGTAGCTACGGGACTGGGGAGATCCAGTATGTCCATGCGACAAGTCGGCGGAACCTCCGAAGGCACTGCCCCCACGACTGTCCATTCGACGTGCAGGTACCCAGCGATGGCCCTTAGCTCCAGGCTGCCGTCGGGTTGAACTCGGACCGACGGCGGGGCGGCAATGTCAACGTGCGACCACTTGGAGAGCTCTTTCCTTGGCACTCTGACACTAATGACGGGAAGGGCGCTGCTATTTGGCAGGGTCCTCGCGCTGTCATGCAGCCCGAAGATCATGCTGCCGCTCAGGCCGACGAGGGCCCACGAAAACACGACGAAGGCATCGGCGAGCCAACGGGAGATGATAATCAATGCAGCGATCGCGATCGCACTCAATCCCGTCTGCAGCATCAGTTGGGTAATCGGACGGAATCTCTCGTGCGGGTCCCACCACACCTGAGCCCAGAAAGAGATTGCCAGTCCGGCCATTGCGCCAAAGAATAGCGCGAGGAGGGCGCATACGATTGGCGAAGCCGCCCATAGCCGAGACGGCTGGTTATTGGCAACGCGCGGGCTGAGTGTTGAACGCTCTGTGGCTACAGGCTGCAGCGTCTTCGCGCTCGGGGCGCGGCCCCTGGGTGGGCCCGCTGGTGCGGTTGCCCGCCTGTGTCTCCGTTTGTGCCGATCCGGTTCATTGTCGGCGCGTCCCAGTGGCGGAGTCGATGGCACATCCGCAGGTTAGCGATACTCGAGGGACGTCGGTCGTATGCGCGAAGTCGCTTTGGCCGTGCGAGGGCCCCGAAGACGGGGGGGGCTGCACGAACGGCTGACAGTTGAGGTCAGGCGGCCTGGGCGGCGGTTGTGGTCATGATCAGCTCGTATTGACCGGGGTCGATCATCCGATGGCGGCCCGCCTTCGACGGCGGTGATACACCCTCCGAGCATGCAAAGGCAGCGAGACGACGTCTTGACGACGAAGTGCTCTAAGGGCCACAGGATGCCCAGGTCACTTCATAGGCGCGATCCACCAACCCCTTCCCGCTCGCGTACCCCTCCGTGCCTTCGCGATCTGGGTCACATCGGACGTGAACGACTGCTGCTTCGTGAAGTCGCGGGTCAACTCGGAGCCGCCAGCAGCCTCTAGCACGACTTCGCCCGCCTGGCGGTAGAGGTCGCCGGCAGCATCGTCCGCCCACAGCACTCGGCTGAACGCCTCTGCTGCCTTCTCCTGCCTTCTGCTATTCATGGGACCCACCTGATCACCGAGTGCCAGATGCCTCACGGCATGCAGGACGTGGTAGCGGGCCGGCCGCAACGCTCGATCCAGGGACTGCGCCCTGAACAGCGATTCCAGCTTGTACAGCGCTAGTGCGCTCGCATAGTAGTTCTCGAGCTTGTGGTCATCATCGAAGACTCGCTTACCAACCTGGGTATATAGCGTTGAATAGTACCGGGTGGCCCGATGTGCCTCATCGAGAAATACCGATGCGAAGGCCTTCACGAGCTGCGCACGTGTGATGATCTTATACCGAGGTACGCCGGACATACCTGAATACTGCTGTGAGCGCCGCTCGTAGTACAACCGCCTCGAGTCCTCGAAAGTGGCGAAGTAGTCCTCGAGCTTCTTCTGGAAGGACAGAAGTGCGTATAGGTCTTCCTTTGCAACCTTCGTCTGACTGTTGGTTGCTGCAGTGATCGTATTAGCGATTTCGTCACTTTGTGTGATCACCAGGCGCACTGGAACTGACACCTTATCCAATGAGTCTGCCAAGTTGAAGAGAATGTTGGACGTCTGACAGCCGTTCACGATCTGGAAATCTTCGAGCGTGAACTCATTCGCAGTCGTGCGGAGTTGACGGCCGACGATCGTAATCCCGTTATTCAGGACGGCAAACCGATCCGCAGCCTCAATAATCGACCGCCGAATGCCATCGTTGACCTCGTTGCTCTCCCCTTGGAAGTCACGGACATTGTCTTCAAAGATTCCACGCCGAAGGTCGCCGGCCTCATCAGTGACGATGCGCAGGAACTGTGAGCCTGGCAGATAACCTAGGTAGGACTGATCGACACCGTCGATCCTTGGCAGTGTGACCTTATCGCGAAACTCGAAGCTAACGCTGACACTATTCTGGATAGCTCGATAGCGACGCTGAACATCGTCGGCCCCGACTGGCGTTACCGTTACATCGCGAAACAGCGATAGTTCTGCGAGCCGATCACGCGCGGCGTCACGGCGCAGCGAGGGTGTTCTGTCGTCCGCCCAGCGACCAGTTGTGACGTAGAAGAGATGACAGTCCGGATTGCGCTTCAACTTCGCGCCAAGCCCGAATAGGCGTTCTGCTATGTCCTTCGCCGGTCGGAGTCGCGGTGGAACGGAGTCCTCGGCGAAGAATAGGCGCACTTCTTCCCCGAAGTTCGCAATCTTCGCTCCGTCAAACTCGGGACTCGTCTTGGCTTGAATAAAGTAGAAGTCGGGTTCGACGTAGCCGTGGGTCTCTAGGATCGCCTCTAAATCATCGACCGTGGCCACGACTGTGCCACTGATTATCACGGCCACCGAGTCGATTCCGGGTGTGGAGTCGTCGCCGACGGAGACATCGTCCACTGCCAACGTGTCGTGCACTTTCGGCGAGAGGATCGAATAGGCAGCGAAGCGCTCAAACAGCCGGGCTTCGTCCATCCCAGCCAGATCCTCCGACTGGGCGTATTCAGCCACCAGCGACTTGGTGATCTTGTCCACGCGAATGTCCCCCTTTGGACGTCCACACCGAGCCGCACGCATTTGCGGCGCTAAAGGAGACTAGCAACCTTCACCCGTGGAGCAGGCGGTCCTCTGCCGCGGCTACCACTTCGGACAGACTCATGTCGACGGCCCAGGCCAATCGAGCTGCCACGTCGAGCGTCATGCGACGCTTGCCACGCTCGATCAACCCGATGCTGGTTCTGTGCAGACCTGCCTCGTCACCAAGGCGCTCGAGCGACCAACCGCGTGCGAGACGCGCCTCGCGAAGTACGTCGACTACAACCTTGGCGAACTCCTCATCACGCCTTGGCTGCACCTATTGAACCTACGGACAAGGACGCGCGTCATCTACGAGACTATAGTCTCGTAGATGACGCCTACCCCGCCCGCCGACGGCGGGCTCCCTCAACGTCGGCCCTCGACCGGACGTTCGAGCCGTGTTGGCAGCGGTTTGTTGAAGTGATGGCAGAAGGCTGGCCCCAGGCCCTGGAGGGTCGTCGACTGCCGGAGTGGTGGTGGGATGAGGAGTGCAGCCTGGCGGCGGACGACAGCACAGGCGACGACTTCGACGGCCGGGAAGTGGCAGGGCTGCGTAAATGGATCTTGCTGCTCTTGACCGCGGAGCGGACCGAAGGACGGCACATCGGCCGGTCTGCGGTGCGAGTGTTCCCAACCGCTCGGTCTCTCGAGCAGGCTCGGGGCATGGCCCTTCGGTATGGCGTGGAGCAAGATCGATGAGATTGCAGCCAGCTATGAGCGCCGAAGTACACCGTGGCTCCAGCGTTGACGTGCGCTAGTGCACGTGCCAGCCAAAGTCCTAATGGGTACGTTCGTCGTCAAACAACCACGTGCCACCACGCCGTTCCGACCATGCAGGCAGGCCAAAACACCATCCGCCGTCACATTTCGTAATCTACCGTAACCGGTGCGTGATCACTCCAGCGCTCAGCGTATGACGGCGCTCTACCGACCGTGACCCTGTGTGCCCGGTTTGCCAGTTCACGCGTCGCCAACTGGTAATCGATTCTCCATCCGGCGTCGGAGTCGAACGCCTTGCCGCGCCACGACCACCACGTGTACGGCCCGGGGCCGTCGCCGGCGAGCGAGCGGTGGACGTCGACGTACCCGCCGCGAGTCGACAGCCATCGGTCGAGATAGGCGCGCTCCTCGGGCAGGAACCCCGCGCGTCCGACGTTGCCGCGCCAGTTCTTCAGGTCGACCTCGCGGTGCGCCACGTTCAGGTCGCCCGTGACGACGACGTGGTCGCGCTCGCGTCGCAAGGCGGCCATGCGCCGTCCGGCGGCGGCGAGGAAGCGCTGCTTCACCACCTGTCGCGACGTGCCAGCCTCGCCCGTGTGCACGTACGCCGACACGACGGTCAGAGGACCGGCGTCGGTGGCCAGGTCGGCCTCCACCCACCGGCCGCAGGGGTCGAACTCTCGGTGCCCGAAGCCGTGTCGGACGTGCGCGGGCTCGTGCCGGGTCAGCACCGCGACGCCGCACCGGCCGGCGGCGTCGCAGGTGGCGTGCGCCACGTGCCAGCCCGCCAACGGGCTGTCCGCCAGCACCTCGTGCAGCTGCTGTGCCGTCGCCCGCACCTCCTGCAGCGTCACGACATCCGGTGCAGCGTCGGCGAGCCAGGTGAGGCCGCCGCGACGGGCCGCCGCGCGGATGCCGTTGACGTTGGCGGAGACGAGGCGCAGCACGGCCCCATCATGGCCGACGCGTCAGCGTCGGATGAAGTCGGCCACCGTCGTGCACAGTGACGCGCACTGGGTGCCGACACCGACCTGGGTCACCCGAGAATTCAGGATGTTGGCGCGGTGGCCCGGCGAACGCATCCACATCGCGACCAGACTCGGTGCGGACATGCGCGCCCGCGCGATGTTCTCGGCGGCCATGGTGGCCCGGCAGCCGCGCATCACCGTGTACATCGACTGGTGGTACAGCGTCGTCGACGTGCGGAGGCGAAGTGCCCACCGCTCACCGTAGGAGTCGGGGCACGACGTGTAGGCCAGCGGCCGCAGCCCGTGGCGCGAGCGCTGGTAGTTGATCGCCTGCACCACGCGGACCTCGTAGCCGTTGAGGTAGGTCTGCGACTCGGCGGCCTGAGCCGGCGCGTGCGCGGAGACGGCGACGATCCCGCTGGCCGCCACAACGAGGGCCAACGCGACACGGAGAATCACCCTGGGTAGAGCATGCATGCACCGAGGGTAGAGGGACTATCTTGAATTGACTAGTCCCATGGGAGCATTTCCGTGACCACGCGTGACGCACAGCAACGGCGCGGCGTCCTGAGGGGACACCGCGCCGCTGCGCGTCCGGCCGCGGTCGGCCGACCGCCCGTGCTCAGGCGAGCGCCGCCGCGAGGTTCTCGTCGAGCGCCGCGAGGAACTCCTCGGTCGTCAGGTAGGGCTGGTCCGGACCGATGAGCAGCGCGAGGTCCTTGGTCATCTTGCCGCTCTCGACCGTCTCGACGCAGACCCGCTCGAGGGTCTCGGCGAAGCCGGTGACCTCGGGCGTGCCGTCGAGCTTGCCGCGGTGCTTCAGGCCACCGGTCCAGGCGAAGATCGAGGCGATCGGGTTGGTGGACGTCGGCTTGCCGGCCTGGTGCTGGCGGTAGTGACGCGTGACCGTGCCGTGGGCCGCCTCGGCCTCGACCGTCTTGCCGTCGGGCGTCATGAGCACCGACGTCATCAGCCCGAGCGAGCCGAAGCCCTGCGCGACGGTGTCGGACTGCACGTCGCCGTCGTAGTTCTTGCAGGCCCAGACGTAGCCGCCCTCCCACTTCATGGCTGCGGCGACCATGTCGTCGATGAGGCGGTGCTCGTAGGTGAGGCCGGCGGCGTCGAAGTCGGCCTTGTACTCGTTCTCGAAGATCTCGGCGAAAATGTCCTTGAAGGCACCGTCGTAGGCCTTGAGGATCGTGTTCTTCGTCGACAGGTAGACCGGGTAGCCGCGCTGCAGGCCGTACGAGAACGACGCCCGCGCGAAGTCCTCGATGGACTTGTTGAAGTTGTACATGCCCATCGCGACGCCACCATCGGGGCCGTAGTTGGCCACGACGTGCTGGATCGGCTCCGAGCCGTCCTCGGGCGTGAAGGTGATCGTCAGCTGGCCGGCGCCCGGCACCTTGAAGTTGGTGGCCTTGTACTGGTCGCCGTGAGCGTGACGGCCGATGACGATCGGCTTGGTCCAGCCGGGCACCAGGCGCGGGACGTTGCTGATGATGATCGGCTCGCGGAACACCACGCCGCCGAGGATGTTGCGGATCGTGCCGTTCGGCGAGACGTACATCCGCTTGAGGCCGAACTCCTCGACGCGGGCCTCGTCGGGCGTGATGGTCGCGCACTTGACCCCGACGCCGTGCTCCTTGATGGCGTTCGCCGCGTCGATGGTCACCTGGTCGTCGGTGGCGTCGCGGTGCTCGATGCCGAGGTCGAAGTAGCGCAGGTCGATGTCGAGGTAGGGGTGGATCAGGCGGTCCTTGATGAACTGCCAGATGATCCGGGTCATCTCGTCGCCGTCGAGCTCGACGACCGGCCCGGCAACCTTGATCTTCGCCATGGGAGTGCCTCTCGTGGGGGGATTGCTTGACGTCAAGATATCGGCTCGGAGGTGGCTGGTGCCAGGCAGCCGGCGGGCCCGCTCCGGTGGCGGGGCGACGACAGCGGTCCGATCATGACCCCATGACGAGCACTGAGCAGTCGGCGCATCGTCCCGCGAACCCGATTGCCCGGCCGTGGACCGACACGGACGACGGAAGCACCCTGCGCCCGGTGCGCGACGCGCACGACGTCCAGCGCAACCGCCGGTGGCGCGCTGCCTCGGTCATCGCCCTGTGGGCCGTGGTGATCGCCGGTGCCATCGGCCTGCTCGGCGTGCGCTCGCACACGGTGCACGCAACCGGCAGCGGCTACCGCGCCGACTTCACGTACGCCTCCGTGGCCCGGCCGGGCTGGGACGTTCCGTGGCACCTCGTGATCCGCCACCCCGGCGGTTTCGGAGAGGGTCTGGTCACCGTCGCGGTGAGCCGGTCGATGTTCGACATCTACGAGACGCAGGGCTTCCACCCCTCGCCGGACTCCGAGACCGCCGACGGCGAGTACGTCTACCTGGAGTTCTCGCCGCCGCCCGGCGACACCCTCGTCGTCGACTTCGACGCCTACATCCAGCCGACCAGCCAGATCGGCCGCACAGCCACCATCAAGCTCATCACGGGTGGCCAGGAGCGGCTGCGGCTGCACGCCCGCACGCTGCTGCTGCCCTGAGCCGCAGCGGCCCCAGCGAGAGGAGCATCCGATGGAGACCGTCGTGCGCGCGGCGATCATGTTCGTCTTCCTGTGGTTCGTCACCCGCGCCGCCGGCAAGGCGACGCTCGGCGAGATGAGCAGCTTCCAGCTCGTGATGTACGTCGTGCTCGGTGACCTCGTCCAGCAGGGCGTGACGGGCCAGGACTACTCGGTGACCGGCGCCGTGCTGGCCGTGTCCGTCTTCACGGTCGCCACCGTGGGGCTGTCCTGGGTCGACCAGCACTTCCCGAAGGTGCGGCCCATCGTCCACGGTGCGCCGATCGTCGTGGTCAACGCCGGCCAGCCGCAGATGACCGCCATGAAGGCCGAGCGGCTCAGCATCGACGACCTGTACGAAGCGGCCCGCGAGAAGGGGATCGAGCGCATCGACCAGGTCAAGCTCGCCGTCCTGGAGTCCGACGGGCGCATCTCCTTCTTCACCCGCGAGAAGCAGGACGGCTGACGGCCACTATCGTCGGCGTCGCCACCTTTCACCCACCGAGGAGCGTGTCGTGAGCACCACCCCCGTCAAGGTCGCCGTCACCGGCGCCGCCGGCCAGATCGGCTACAGCCTGCTGTTCCGCATCGCGAGCGGTGCCCTGCTCGGGCCCGACACGCCCGTGGAGCTGCGGCTGCTCGAGATCACCCCGGCGCTGAAGGCGCTCGAGGGCGTCGTGATGGAGCTCGACGACTGCGCCTTCCCGCTGCTGTCCGGCGTCCAGATCGGTGACGACGCCGAGACGGTCTTCGACGGCGTCAACCTGGCGCTGCTGGTCGGCGCTCGCCCGCGCACCAAGGGCATGGAGCGCGGCGACCTGCTCGAGGCCAACGGCGCCATCTTCACCGCGCAGGGCAAGGCGCTCAACGCCGCGGCTGCCGACGACATCAAGGTGCTCGTCACCGGCAACCCCGCCAACACCAACGCCCTCATCGCGATGAGCAACGCCCCCGACATCCCGAACGAGCGGTTCACGGCACTCACCCGGCTCGATCACAACCGCGCGATCGCCCAGCTGGCGGCCAAGACCGGCGCCAGCGTGAGCGAGATCCGCAAGATGACGATCTGGGGCAACCACTCGGCCACCCAGTACCCCGACGTCTTCCACGCCGAGGTGCGCGGGCAGAACGCCGCCGAGGTCGTGAACGACCAGGCGTGGATCGAGAACGACTTCATCCCGACCGTGCAGAAGCGCGGCGCAGCGATCATCGAGGCGCGCGGCTCGTCGTCGGCGGCCAGCGCGGCGAACGCGACCATCGACCACGCGCGCACCTGGGTGCAGGGCACGGCCCAGGGCGACTGGACGTCGATGGCCGTGCCGAGCGACGGCTCCTACGGCGTCCCCGAGGGCGTCATCAGCTCGTTCCCCGTGACGGTGTCGGACGGGACGTACTCGATCGTGCAGGGCCTGGAGATCGACGAGTTCTCTCGCGCACGCATCGACGCCAGCGCCGCCGAGCTCGTCGACGAGCGCAGCGCGGTGCAGGAGCTCGGCCTCATCTGAGGCACCAGCAGTCCGGCGGCTCGGCCGCCACGGTCAGACCGTGAGCTTGACCGTGGCGGCCAGCACGGCGGCCGCGCCGGCCGCACCGGCGAGCAGCAGGACGTCAACCGCCTTGGAGCGCACCGCCACCGCGCCGACGGCGCTGGTGGGAAGCACCGCCCGCACGACCGCGGTGACGCCGAGCGCACCGGCCAGCAGGTAGCCGCCGGCGCGCAGGTGGCCCGACACGACGGCCACGACCGCGGCGGCCACGCCGACGAGCAGCAACAGCCAGGGGCCCAGGAGCCGCGGCGTCGTCACGACGCGAGCGAGCGCTCGGCCGCCTCGACCACGTTGGCCAGCAGCATCGCGCGCGTCATCGGTCCCACGCCGCCCGGCATGGGCGCCAGCCAGCCGGCGACCTCGGCGACCTCGGGCGCGACGTCCCCGACGATGCGGCTGCGGCCGGTGTCGTCGACGACGCGGCTCGTGCCGACGTCCAGCACCACCGCGCCGGGTCGCACCATGTCAGCGGTGACGAGTCCCGCGCTGCCCGCGGCCGCGACGACGATGTCGCCGGAGCGCACCACCGAGCGCAGGTCGCGTGTGCCCGTGTGGCACGAGGTGACGGTGGCGTTCTCGGGACGGCGCGTGAGCAGCAGGCCGAGGGGACGGCCGGACGTCGTGCCTCGGCCGATGACCACCACGTGGGCTCCGGACAGGCTGATGTCGTAGCGGCGCAACAGCTCCACGATGCCGCGCGGGGTGCACGGCAGCGGCGCGTGGCCGCGTCCGGACACGTCGAGCACCAGCCGCCCGAGGTTGGTGGGGTGCAGGCCGTCGGCGTCCTTGGCCGGGTCGATGCGCTCCAGCACGGCGTCGGGGTCGACGGCACGCGGCAGCGGCAGCTGCACGATGAAGCCGGTGCACGCGGGGTCGGCGTTGAGCTCGTCGACCGCCTGCTCGACGTCCGCCTGCGTCGCGTCAGCCGGCAGGTCGCGGCGGATCGAGGCGATGCCCACTTCAGCGCAGTCGCGGTGCTTGCCGCCGACGTACGCGCGGCTGCCGGGGTCGTCACCGACCAGCACCGTGCCGAGGCCGGGCGTCACCCCGCGAGCCCGGAGCGCGGCGACCCGCTCGGTGAGCTCGGCGCGGATCGCCGCAGCGGTCGTCTTGCCGTCGAGCACGCGCGCTGCCATGGCGGCATCCTTTCACGGGCCCGCTCCGGCTCAAGGCAACGCCCCGCCGTGCCGAGGGGGGGCTGTGGAGGAGTGCGCGACACCTGCTCGGCCGGCCACCGCGCCGGACGCCGATCCCTGCTGGGACGGCGCGTGGCTGCGGGGCGAGCCGCTGGACGACGTCTGGGCCCAGGCCGCTCTGCTGCGCACGGTGGCGACGCTGCCCCGCCTGCACCCGTGGCGCCTGGGCGACCAGAAGGGGTCGTCGCGCCAGCTGCAGTGGCTGGCGCGGTGCCCGCCCGACACGCAGTCCCCGACCACCCGCCCCGCCTTCGCCGTCCTGTCGGTGACGGCGCGCGAACCCGACCTCGACCGCTCGGACAGCCCCGCGAGCGCGGGCCTGGACTCCCCCGCGGCCCTGCTCGCGGCGATGGCGTTCGGTGCCGCCGTCCGGTCGGTGGGGGCGGTGACGTCGGCGGGCACCACGCCCCAGTGGGCGGGGGCCATGGTGCGGCTGCCGGGTACCTGGCTGCCGCCGGTGGCGTGGCTGCCGCGTGAGCTGCGCGACCTCGACGACCCGGGCTCGGCCTGGCTCACCGAGTCCGTCGACTTCGCCGGCCGCTACTCGGTGCACGCCGACGACCTGACGACCGCGGCGGCCCTGCTCACCCCCGCCGTGATGGCGATCGCGCTCGACGTCGTGCCGCCGCTCAGTGCCGTGACCGTGGCCGGTGACGCGCTGCACGTGTGGTGGCCCTACCGCTCGGCCACCCGGCGCGACACCGCGCGGGTGCACCGCACCGTCGAGGCCGCGCTGCGGCTCGCCGAGGCGTTCCCCAGGTTCGTGCTGGGCGACTTCCCCGACCGCAGCGGCGAAGTCGAGCAGGCCATGGCCGAGCGCCGTGCCGCGGCGGAGGCGTACCGGGCGGCACGTCGCCCCGGAGCGTCTCAAGACCCTGTGCTGCAACGGATCTACGAGCAGTCCCGCCGAGGCGACTGACCGCCACCCGCTGCGAGCGCTCAGTGGGCGAAGTGCCGCGTGCCGGTGAAGTACATCGTCACGCCAGCCGCCTGCGCCGCGGCCACGACCTCGTCGTCGCGGATCGAGCCGCCCGGCTGCACGACGGCGCGCACGCCGGCGTCGAGCAGCACCTGCAGGCCGTCGGCGAAGGGGAAGAACGCGTCGGAAGCCGCGACGGCGCCGCGCGCCCGCTCCGCGCCCGCACGCTCCACCGCGAGCCGGCAGGAGTCGACGCGGTTGACCTGCCCCATGCCCACCCCGACGCTCGCGCCGTCGTTGGCCAGCAGGATCGCGTTCGAGCGCACCGAGCGCACCGCCCGCCACGCGAACGCGAGGTCGGCGAGCGTGTCGGCGTCGGCGGCCTCACCCGCCGCGAGCGTCCAGGACGCCGGGTCGTCACCGGGCGCGTCGATGCGGTCGCCCGTCTGGGCGAGCACTCCCCCGCTCACCTGGCGCAGCTCGACGGCGTCGCGGGCGTAGCCGTCGGGCAGCTCGAGCAACCGCACGTTCTTCTTGCGAGTCAGCACCTCGTAGGCGTCGTCGTCGAACGAGGGAGCCACGACGACCTCGGTGAAGATGTCGGCCAGCCGCTCGGCCATCGCCAACGACACCGGTCGGTTCGCCGCGACCACGCCGCCGTACGCCGACACCGGGTCGCACGCGTGCGCCTTGGCGTGTGCCTCGGCGATGTCGGCGCCGACGGCGATACCGCAGGGGTTGGCGTGCTTGATGATCGCGACTGCCGGCTGGTCGAAGTCGAACGCCGCCCGCAGCGCGGCGTCGCCGTCGACGTAGTTGTTGTACGACATCTCCTTGCCGTGCAACGGGGTCGCCTGCGCGATGCCGGGCGCGGCGTCCGGGTCGACGTACAGGGCGGCGCGCTGGTGCGGGTTCTCGCCGTAGCGCAGGGTCGCGGCGCGCTCGAGAGCAAGGCCGGCGTACGCGGGCCACCACTGCGGGTCGTCGGCGAGCTCGCGGGCGCACCACTCCGCCACCGCCTTGTCGTACGACGCGGTGTGCGCGAAGGCCCGAGCGGCCAGCCGGCGGCGAGCGGCGAGGTCGAAACCGCCGTCCCGCAACGCCTCGGCGACGAGAGGGTAGTCGCTGGGGTCGGTGACGATCGCGACGCTCGCGTGGTTCTTGGCGGCCGCCCGCACCATCGACGGGCCGCCGATGTCGATCTGCTCCACCACGTCGTCGAGCCCCGCGCCCGAGCGCACCGTCTCGCGGAAGGGGTACAGGTTGCTGACGACGAGGTCGAACGGCTCGATGCCGAGGTCGGCGAGCTGTCGCTCGTGGTCGGCGTTGCGGCGATCGGCGAGGATGCCCGCGTGCACCTTGGGGTGCAACGTCTTCACCCGCCCGTCGAGGCACTCGGGGAAGCCGGTGAGCTCCTCGACCTGCGTCACCGGCACCCCCGCGGCGGCGATCCGCGACGCCGTCGAGCCGGTCGACACGATCGCGACGCCCGCACCGTGCAGCGCCGCCGCGAGGTCCTCGAGACCAGACTTGTCGTACACCGACACCAGGGCGCGACGGATCGGACGCCGGGCGCCGTCGACGGCGGGCTGCTCGCTCACGGGATGGTGACCCTTCTGTCGTTGATGGTCCAGCCGTCGCGGGACATGCGCCCCACCACGTCGACGAGCATCTCGCGCTCGACGGTCTTGATGCGCTCGTGCAGGGACTCCACGTCGTCGTCGTCCGCGACGTCGACCGCGCGCTGGGCGATGATCGGCCCGGTGTCGACCCCCTCGTCGACCACGAAGAGCGTGGCGCCGGTGACCTTCACGCCGTAGGCGAGGGCGTCGGCGGCGCCGTGCATGCCGGGGAACGACGGCAGCAGTGCGGGGTGGGTGTTGACGAACCGGCCGGCGAAGCGCGCGACGAACGACGGGCCGGCCAGCTTCATGAACCCCGCCGACACGACGAGGTCGGGCTCGAACGACGCCACCGCGTCGGTCAGGGCGGCGTCCCAGGCGGCGCGGTCAGCGTGGTCGCGCACGCGCAGCACGAACGTCGGCACGCCGGACCGCTCGGCACGGGCCAGTCCCTCGATGCCGTCCCGGTCGGCTCCGACCGCCACGACCCGGGCGCCGTACGCCGGGTCGGCGCACGCGTCGAGCAGCGCCTGCAGGTTGGTGCCCGCACCGGACACGAGGACCACGAGGCGCGCAGGGCCCGAGCGCCGCGTCAGGGTCGTCACGGACGACGAGGGTATCGGCGCCTCAGGCCCGGCGTCGCCGGTGGGTGGCCCACGCGGCCGCACCCGCCCCCAGGGCCAGCTCTCCGGCGAGCACCAGACCGGCCTTCCACGCCGACGGCCCGACGGCCGAGAGCGCACCGGGCCCGGCCGCACCCCCGCTCAGCGCGAGCAGCACCGTGAGCACCGCGGCGGCCAGCCCGGCCGCCGCCAGGGCGTCCCAGACCGTGCCCTCGCGGCGGGCGACGACCCACCAGCCGACGACGGCTCCCACGATGACGGGAACGAGCACCAGCGCCTGGAACGCCACGGGCAGCGCACCCGGCGGCGGCACCGCTCCGAGCACGGGCACCAGCGGGAGCAGGCCCAGGTCGGAGCCCGCCGGCGTCACCGACGTGCCCGCTCCGAGCGCGAAACCCTGGCCGCTCACGAACGCCACGCCCCACAGCACGAAGTTGGGCACCAGCAGCAGCTGGCCGAGCGTGACGACGGCACCGCCGACCACCCCGGCGCCGAGGGCCTCGTACAGTGACCCGATCCGGGCGAACCGCAGCGCCAGCGTGACCAGCACCAGCGCCGCCGCGACGGCCACGAGCGCCGCGACCGCGACGGCCGCGGGCCGGGCGGCCCGGCGCAGCAGCATTGGCGTTCGCACGGCTTCGGCCAGCGTCGCCGCCACCGGTGCGTCGACCGCGCGCAGCGCCGCCACCAGCGCCCCCGCCGCGGGCAGCAACAGGCCGGCCACGACGGCCTGCCAGAGCACGGGGCGCACGCCGTCGCCGTGCGCCAGCAGCGCCACGAGCAGCAGCACCACCGCGTACCCGCCCGCGAGCGCCGCCACGAGCGGAGCCACGGCGCGCAGCGCTCCCCCCGCCGCCGTGACGTGCCGCGCGTCGAGCGAGTGGCCGATGCGGCGTCCGGCGAGCCACGCGAGGCCCACGGGCAGGGCGAGCCCACCCAGCGGCGCCAGGGCGACCTGGCCGTCCGGCACCTGCACCGCGACCCGGTGCAGCACGAGCCACACGTCCGAGCCGACGCGCAGGGACTGCCCCCAGCTCGCCGTCGACTGGGCCGATGTCGCCCAGGCCAGCAGGGCGGGCAGGACGACGGCCAGCCACGACAGCGCCGCGCTCCACATCCCCGTCAGAGCCGCCAGCAGCGGGCTGGTCGGCCCGTCGTCGGGGCCGCGGCCGGACGTGGCGGTGGTCGAGCTGGTGCTCGAGCTGGTGCTCGAGGTGTGCAGTCGGTCGAGGAGGCTCATCGCCCCTCCATGGTCGCCCGTGGTGCGCGCCGCGACCGGCATCCGCCCACGCTTCGGGGTGTCGCGGGCGGCGACGAGGGCAGCGCGTGCAACCGGGCGCCCCGCTCAGGCGTGTTGGTGGTGGAGGCTGGGCGCAGGGGGCCCAGGCGACCGAGAAGAGGGTGGCGTGAGCAGCGAGCAGGACGAGTCGTCGTTCGACGAGTTCTACCGGACGACGAGCCGGCGCGTGATGCACCACGTCTACGCCATGACCGGCGACCGCACCGAGGCGCAGGACTGCGTCCAGGAGGCGTACGCGCGGGCCTGGCAGCGGTGGGGACAGCTCCACCGTGACGACCGGGACGGCGACCCGGAGGCGTGGGTGCGTACGGTGGCGCGGCGCATCGCCGTCTCGAGATGGCGCCGCACCCGGACGGCGGCCCGGCACCTGCTCGTGCACGGGCGCGAGCAGTCCGTGCCGCCGCCGAGCGAGGACCACCAGGTGCTCGTCAACGCCTTGCGGCAGATTCCTGCGGCCCAGCGCCACGCCGTGGTCCTGCACCACCTCGTCGGCCTGAGCGTCGAGGAGGTCGCCCGCGAGACCGGCGCGCCGACCGGCACGGTCAAGGCCCGCCTGAGCCGCGGACGGACGGCGCTCGCCGCCGTCATCGGATCGCTCGACGCGCAGACCGAGAAAGGGCTTCGTCATGGTCACTGAGATGAACGATCCGCTCCACGAGGCGCTGAGCGGACTGCGCGACGACGTCAGGGGCGTCTCGCTCGCGTCGGCCGACACGGTCCGCCGCCGCGGCAACCAGCGCACCCGCAACCGACGGATCGGCGCCACGGCCGTCGGCGTGGCCGCCGTGGCCGGCATCGCGGTGCTGAGCGGCCAGCTCGGCCGCCCAGACGCCGCACCACGTCCGGTGACACCCGCGTCGCGGACGACGTCCACGAGTGCGGCCACGACCTCGAGTGCGGCCACGACCTCGAGTCCGAGCGCCACGGCGTCCACTCCGGTCAGTCGACCCACGGTGAAGCTGGTCCCGGCGGCTCCGGGCGGCGGCACGGTGCCCGCCGCCTACTTCCTGCCCGGGCAGCTGTGGCAGGGGCCTGACCTGAACTCCGGCCACCGCATGCAGTCCGTCGAGCCCTACGAGACCGAGGGCAGCGTGACGCGCTTCGAGTGCGACCCCGACACCGACATCACAGGTGATGTCGCCTTCCTGCAGGTGCGCGACCTGATGACGCAGAACGTCGCCGGCACGCAGAAGGTGCGGCTGCTGGGCTCGCCCGAGGAGGCCGCGACGTTCGCCGCGTCCATGGCCGGGGCGATGGCCGACTGCCAGGACCGGCTGCGGGCCCAGGCCCAGAAGGATGCTGCATCCGCCCCGGCCGGCGAGACCGCCCCGACGCCGAACGCGACGGTCGAGCCGCAGCAATCCAGCGCGGTCACCGACGCCACGGGGTCGGTGCAGGCGTTTCGCACCACCACCGACTACGGCACCGGCGCCAGCTCGAAGCTGAGCCAGTGGGTGGTGCTGGCCCGCGAGGGCTCGGCCGTGACGTTCCTCAGCCTGCCGCAGCTCGACGGCTCGTCGGTCACTGTGAGCGCCCTGCAGCGCCTGGCTGAACAAGCCCGGCTGCAGATCCGGTGGGCCGCTGCGCGATGACGCGTCTACGGTGCGGTGGTGCACCGACCCGTCGCTGATCACCGCTGGCGGGCGCTCGCGGTCTGCCAGCTGGCGCTGTTCGCGACGCTGCTCGACGTCAGCGTCACGAACGTCGCGCTGCCCTCGATCGGCCGGGCCACGGGCGCGTCGCCGTCGCAGCTGCAGTGGGTCGTCACGGGCTACGTGCTGTCGTTCGGGCTGGTGCCCGTGCTCGCCGGGCGGCTCGGTGACGACCGCGGCCGGCGACGGATGTTCATCATCGGCGTGGCCGGGTTCGTCGTCACGTCGGCCGTCGTCGGCGTGGCGCCCGACCCGACGCTCATCATCGCCGCGCGCGTCGCGCAGGGGCTCTTCGGGGGGCTGATCAACCCGCAGGTGTCCGGCATCGTGCAGCAGCTGTTCACCGGCGCCGAGCGGGGCAAGGCGTTCGGTGCGATCGGCGCGATGGTGGGGACGGCGACCGCTGTCGGCCCGCTCGTCGGTGGCCTGCTCATCGGGCTCGGCGGCGAGCAGCTCGGCTGGCGGCTGGTGTTCTTCGTCAACATCCCGCTCGGGATCCTGGCCATCGTGCTGGCCCGCCGGTGGCTGCCCGGGCCCGAAGAGTCGGCGCCCGGGCGGCGGCCGCGGCTCGACGTCCTCGGCGCGAGCCTGCTCGGTCTCACCACGCTGTGCGTGCTGTTCCCCACGGTGCAGTACGACACGGTGCGCGACGCGCGGCTGTTCTGGATCCTCGTGCCGGCGCTGCCACTGGCCCTGCTGTTCCTGCGGCGCGAGTGGCGGCTCACCCGCACCCGCAGCGACCCGCTCGTCGACCTGCGGCTGTTCCGCCAGCCGTCATACACCGTCGGGGTGCTGCTGGCGCTGCTGTACTTCTGCGCCTTCACCGGCCTGCCGCTGGTGCTGGCCCTCTACTACCAGCTCGGGTTGGGCTTCTCAGCACTGGAGTCGGGGCTCGGTGTGACGGCGTTCGCGATCGGGTCAGCGGTGTCGGCGCCGCTCGTCGGACGGCGTGTGGCCGCCCGCGGGCGGCCGCTGGTGATCGTGGCGCTCGCCGTCTTCGCCGCCGGTGCCGTGGCCGTGGACGTCGTCGCGCGGCACAGCGGCGGGGGTGGACGCAACGCGGCGTTGGCGCTGGCGCTGCCCCTGCTCGTGCTCGGCCTGGGCAGCGGCGGGATCATCACGCCCAACCAGGCGCTGTCGCTGCAGGACGTCGACCCCCGCATGGGCGGTGCTGCCGGGGGCGTGCTGCAGACGGCGCAGCGCATCGGCTCGGCCGTCGGGCAGGCCGTGATCGGCTCGGTCTTCTTCGCCACCCTGGCTGCCCAGGGCGTGCGTCCTGGGCACCGTGACCCGGCGGCCTACTCCCACGCCCTGTCGAACGCGGTGCTGGCCACCCTCGCCTTCACGGCCGCGGCGCTCGTGCTCGGTGTCACCGATCTCGTGCGGACCCGCCGACGAGCGCCTGCCGTCCTCTAGCGGCCCGGCTGCGCTCGCCGCAAGCGTCGTTCTGCGCTGTCTGCAGGTGCTCCGGTCGGTACGAGGCAGTCACCGCCTGTTCTCGATGCGGCTCCAATCAGGTGACGTCGACAGCACCGCTCGAGCAGCTCACGAGAGAGACGCACTACCTTGCGTAGATGCGGCGGAGAATGGCAGTTGTTGGCGCCCTTCTCTTGACGGTTTCCGGCTGCAGCGTGGCGACAGACGAGGCGGCTCTGTCGCTGACAACGCCCGCTACTCGGTCGGCGACGCCCTCAGCCACGTACGTTCTGGTACCGGTGCCAGGGGCGTCAGTGCCCCCACGGCTCCCTGCCACATTGATCGTCCAGGGGCGGCCGGTGCTGCGACCTGGGGATGGCATCGATGCGGCCCTGAGCCGACTCGAGCACTGGTACGGCCCAGGTTCGAGCGCCGTCGCACCTGTCTCGTGGAAGTGCGGATCGGGCCGTCCTCACGGTCAGATCGACTGGTCGACCGGGCTGCGCCTCTATGTCGACCGCGATGCTGCAAAGCGTCCTGTCGTCGTGGGCTTTCGCGTCGGCCTGCCGCTGTCGAACATCGTCGCTCCATCGCCGACCACGACGACAGCGGTGCACGTCGGCGACCCAGTCAGCCGGGTGGCCGCCCTCGGCGGTCGACCGACGGCTGACGCGGACTGGTACTACGTCCCGGGCCACGACGAGCACTTTCGTGTCGTTGGCGGCCAGGTGACAGCCATCTACGCCGGTAGGTCGTGACCGTGGGACGCCTTCGGCCAGTTCTAGCAGCCACTCGGCGGTGTAGCTGCGACCAGGCACACTGGAAGGCGTGGCGAACCCGGAGCCGAAGACCTGCGCGTCCTGCGGGCGGCGCATCGAGTGGCGCAAGAAGTGGGAGCGCGACTGGGAGTCGGTGCGCTACTGCTCCACCGCCTGTCGCCGCCACGGCGTCGACGACGCCGACCAGCGGCTCGTGGCCGCGAGCGAGGTGGTGGTGACCCAGGGCGGGCACGTCGTCGACCCGTCGACCGCCCGCGACGCCATCCGCATCCGGCGCACATAGGTGGGACGACACGCCGACGGCCCCCCGCCGTGAGCGAGGGGCCGTCGTAGGAGCCTTGCGGCTCAGGCGTTGTGAGCGATCAGCTCAGCGGTTCTTCATGATCTCGCGCATGAGCTCGGCGGTCTCGGACGGCGTCTTGCCGACCTTGACGCCGGCGGCCTCGAGGGCCTCCTTCTTCGCCTGCGCGGTGCCGGACGAGCCCGACACGATGGCGCCCGCGTGGCCCATGGTCTTGCCCTCGGGCGCGGTGAAGCCCGCGACGTAGCCGACGACCGGCTTGGTCACGTGCTCCTTGATGTACGCCGCGGCCCGCTCCTCGGCGTCGCCGCCGATCTCGCCGATCATGACGATCGCGTCGGTCTCGGGGTCGGCCTCGAACGCCTCGAGCGCGTCGATGTGCGTGGTGCCGATGATCGGGTCGCCGCCGATGCCGATGGCCGACGAGAAACCGAAGTCCCGCAGCTCGTACATCATCTGGTACGTCAGCGTGCCGGACTTCGACACCAGGCCGATGCGGCCGCCACCGCTGATGTTCGCCGGGATGATGCCGGCGTTGGACTTGCCGGGGCTGATCAGGCCCGGGCAGTTCGGGCCGATGATCCGGGTGGTGCCCGCCTGCTGGGCGTAGGTGAAGAACTCCGCGGTGTCCTTCACCGGGACGCCCTCGGTGATGACGACGACGAGCGGCATGCCGGCGTCGACGGCCTCGACGACCGCGGCCTTGGTGCCGGCCGGCGGGACGAAGATCACGGAGACGTCGGCGCCGGTGGCGTCCATCGCCTCCTTGACGGTGCCGAACACCGGGACGTCGACGCTGCCGCCGTCCGCGCCGTCGAAGGCCACGGTGGTGCCGGCCTTCTTCGGGTTCGTGCCACCGACGATCTGGGTGCCGCTCGCCAGCATCCGCTGGGTGTGCTTGCGGCCCTCGGAGCCGGTCATGCCCTGGACGATGACCTTGCTGTTCTCGGTCAGGAAGATTGCCATGAGGTGTGGTCCGTTTCCCTTACTTCGCGGCCGCGAGCTCGGCCGCCTTGCGGGCGGCGCCGTCCATGGTGTCGACCAGCGTGACGAGCGGGTGGTTCGCCTCGCTGAGGATGCGTCGTCCCTCGTCGACGTTGTTGCCGTCGAGCCGGACGACGAGGGGCTTGGTGGCCTCGTCGCCGAGGATCCCGAGCGCGTGCACGATGCCGTCGGCCACCGCGTCGCACGCGGTGATGCCGCCGAACACGTTGACGAACACGCTCTTGACCTGCGGGTCGCCGAGGATGATGTGCAGGCCGTTGGCCATGACGTCGGCCGAGGCGCCACCACCGATGTCGAGGAAGTTCGCGGGCTTGACGCCGCCGAACTCCTCACCGGCGTAGGCGACGACGTCGAGGGTGCTCATCACGAGCCCGGCGCCGTTGCCGATGATGCCGACCTCGCCGTCGAGCTTGACGTAGTTGAGGCCCTTGGCCTTGGCCTGCGCCTCGAGCGGGTCAGCGGCGCTCTTGTCTTCCAGCGCCGCGTGCGCCTCGTGGCGGAACGACGCGTTGTCGTCGAGGGTCACCTTGCCGTCGAGGGCGATGATCTTGCCGTCCTCGGTCTTCACCAGCGGGTTGACCTCGACGAGCGTCGCGTCCTCCTCGCGGTAGACGACCCAGAGCTGCTGCAGCACCTCGGCGATGGCGTCCTTGACGTCGGCGGCGAAGCCGGCCGCCTCGACGATCTCGGCGGCCTTCGCGGCGTCGATGCCGACGTTCGGGTCGACGGGCACGCGGGCCAGCGCCTCCGGGCGCTCGACGGCGAGCTGCTCGATCTCCATGCCGCCCTCCTTGCTCGCCATGGCGAGGTAGGAGCGGTTCGCGCGGTCGAGCAGCACCGAGAAGTAGTACTCCTCGGCGATCTTGGCGCCCTGGGCGACCATGACCTTGTGGACCGTGTGGCCCTTGATGTCCATGCCGAGGATCTCGGCGGCCTTGGCCTGCGCCTCGTCGGGCGAGTGGGCGAGCTTGACGCCACCGGCCTTGCCGCGGCCGCCGGTCTTGACCTGGGCCTTGACGACGACGGTGCCGCCGCCGATCTGCTCGGCGCCCGCACGGGCGGCCTCGGGGGTGTCGGCGACCGCTGCGTCGAGCACGGGGACCCCGTGCTCGGCGAACAGGTCGCGCGCCTGGTACTCGAAGAGGTCCACGGTCTCTGCCTTCCGGTGCCGCGTGCCATCACGGCGCGACGTCGTCGTCGGGTGCGGGGATGTGGCCGCCGATCACGGCGGGCCGGAGGCGACTTTAGTCCCGTGCACGGATCACGCTCGACGGCGGTGCGGCAAGTGCGACGAACCGCACACCGGTGACCGGCGTTTCGTGACCCCGGGCGAAGCGGCTCGTTGAGTGCCGCAGGAGGTCACCATGACGCGCACCCGCACCCTCGCCGCCACTGCCCTGCTCGCCCTCGCTGCCGCCGCGACCACCGCGGCCGGCCCTCCGGCGGCGTCGGCCGCGACCGGGCTGGACACCGTCACGACGCTGCCGGACCTCACCTTCACGGTGGCGACCGGCCCGGACGGCGCGACGCCGTGCACCATCGACGCCGACCTGTACCTTCCAGCGTCCGCGAGCGCCACGCACCGCGTGCCGGCGATCCTCACGACCAACGGCTTCGGCGGGAGCAAGGCCGACCAGGCCGGGCTGGGGCGCGCGTTCGCCGCGCGCGGCTACGCCGTCCTGTCGTACACCGGGCTCGGCTTCCCCGACTCCAGCTGCAAGATCACGCTCGACGACCCGGCGTACGACGGGCGGGCGGCGTCCCAGCTCATCTCGTTCCTCGGTGGCACGGGCACGGCCACGAAGGACGGCGCGCCGTACGCGATGCCGGACGTCGTCGTCCACGACGCCACCGACCACGTCGGCGTGGCCCACCCGGACGACCCGCGCGTCGGCATGGTCGGCGGCTCGTACGGCGGCCAGATCCAGTTCGCGACGGCGAAGGTCGACAAGCGGCTGGACGCGATCGTCCCGATCATCACCTGGAACGACCTGCAGTACTCCCTCGCGCCGAACAACACCTCGCTCGACGGCGTGACGCCGTCCGTGCCCGGCACCGAGAAGATCGGTTGGACGTCGCTGTTCTTCGGCGTCGGCATCGCCGACGGCGTGCAGGGCGCGACCATCGACCCCACGCGTGACGTCGGCTGCCCGAACTTTCGCGAGGAGGCGTGCGCCGCGAAGGTGCAGCTCGACACGTTCGGCTACCCGAGCGCCGACACCATCGCGCTGACCGACCAGGTCTCGGTGGGCCACTACCTCGACGACGTCGTGATCCCGACCTTCCTGCTGCAGGGCGAGAAGGACACGCTGTTCAACCTGCAGGAGGCCGTGGCCACCTATCGCGGCCTGAAGGCGCGCGGTGTGCCGGTGAAGATGGTCTGGCAGTCGTGGGGTCACAGCGGCTCGACGCCTGCCCCGGGCGAGCTGGACCTGAACGGCGGCGACATCGAGGGCACCTACCTCGGCCAGCGGATCAAGGACTGGTTCGACCACTACCTCAAGGACTCCACGCTCAGCACCGGCGCGAACTTCGCCTACTTCCGCGACTGGGTCGACTACACCGGCAACGCGCGCCCGGCGTTCGCCGAGGCCGGCCGCTACCCCGCGGTGTCGAAGCCGACGCCGCTGTACCTGAGCGGCGGCAACGGCACGGGCGCGCTGGTGAGCTCGACGAGCGCGGTGCGGCCCGGGACCACCTCGTGGAGCAACCCCGGCGGCGGCGCGGCCGCGAGCTACTCGGAGACCTCGGCGCTGCAGGGGTCGGCCGTGCCGGACGCCATCACGCCGCCGTACGACACCCCAGGCACCTTCGGCGCCTGGACCACCAGCCCGCTGGACGCCGACACCGACCTCGTGGGCATGCCGACGCTCGACGTGCGGCTCAGCTCACCGGTGGTCGCCGCCGTGCAGTCGGCGGGGCCGGCGTCCCAGCTGCTGGTGTTCGCCAAGCTCTACGACGTGGCGCCCGACGGCAGCCTCACCCTCGTGAACCGGCTGATCAGCCCCACCCGCGTCGGTGACGTCACCCAGCCGGTGCACATCGAGCTGCCGGGCATCGTGCACCGCGTGAAAGCCGGCCACCGCCTGCGGCTCGTGCTCGCCGCCACGGACGCGGCCTACAAGAACGCCGTGCCGGTGCAGCCGGTGTCGGTGGTCGTCGACCCGACGTCCCCTGCGGTGCTGCGCCTGCCCATCACCCACTGACCGCGCAGGTGGGCGCAGCCCTCAGTCGGTGGAGACGTTCGCGCGCACCCACTCGACGATGGACGCCGTGGTGGCGCCGGGCGTGAAGACCTTGGCCACGCCGATCTTCTCGAGCTCGGGGATGTCGCCCTCGGGGATGATGCCGCCACCGAAGACGACGATGTCGTCGGCGTCACGCTGCTTGAGCAGCTCGACGACCTTGGCGAACAGCGTCATGTGCGCGCCCGAGAGCACCGACAGGCCGATGACGTCAGCGTCCTCGGCGATGGCCGCCTCGACGATCTGCTCGGGCGTCTGGTGCAGGCCGGTGTAGACGACCTCCATGCCGGCGTCGCGCAGCGCCCGGGCCACGACCTTGGCGCCTCGGTCGTGCCCGTCGAGCCCCGGCTTGGCGACGACGACGCGGACCGGTGCGGTGCTGCTCATGGCGAGGACCTCCTGGGGCGGTGGCGGGCGACGCTGCCCGGCTGCGCACGCACTCTAACCCCGGCGTGTCGCTCCACGGGCGCGGACCCCGACCCGCCGGTAGCGTCCCGACGGTGAACGCCGCAGCGGCGCTGGCCGCGGCACCGCAGGTCGCCCACACCGCGGCCCGCACCGCGACGCGCGCCGTGGGACGCGGCGCGCGGGCCGTGCTCTCGCCGTCCGGTGTGCGGGGGGCGGCACTGGAGGCCGCGTGGCTCACCACCCACCTGGCCACCTACCCGCTCGGCCTGCTCGACCCCCTGGGCCTGCTCGGGCCGATGGGCCGCGAGCACGAGCACCGCCCGTACGGCGTAGGGCACCGGTCGCCGGTGCAGCGCGGGCTGCTCGTCGGCGACGTCGAGGCCGCCGGGACGCCGATCCTGTTGGTGCACGGCATGGTCGACAACCGGTCGATCTTCACGGTGCTGCGCCGAGCCCTGCGGCGCCGGGGCTTCGGCCACGTCCACTCGATCAACTACTCGCCGCTCACCGGCGACGTGCGCGCCGCAGCGCGCGACCTGGCCCGGCACGTCGAGGGGCTCGCGGCCGACACCGGCTCGGAGCAGGTGCACGTCGTCGGCCACAGCCTGGGCGGCCTCATCGCGCGGTACTACGTGCAGCGACTCGGCGGCCACCACCGGGTGCACACGCTGGTGACCCTCGGCACGCCGCACGCCGGCACGCTGCCTGCCTACCTGCTGCCGGCGCGCCTGTGCCGCCAGCTGCGACCGGGCAGCGCGCTGATGCGCGAGCTCGCCGAGCCGGCGCCGGACTGCACCACCCGGTTCGAGGCGTACTGGTCGGACCTCGACCAGCTGATCGTGCCCCAGCGCAACGCCCGGCTCGTGCACGCCGACCTGGACGTCGTCAGCCACCTCGTGCGCGGCATCGGGCACACGTCCCTGCCTGTCGACTCCCGCGTCGTCCACGGGATCTGCTCGACGCTGGCCCACCTGCGCCGCGAGGGCGGCCACGGCGGGGCCCCCGAACCCCGCCTGGCCGGCTAGCGCCGGTCGGGCTGCGACTCGATCAGGTGTAGATCGGCGGCGGGTTGTCGCCGCCGCCCGAACCACCGTCGCCGCTGCCGGGGTCGGTCGGGTCGACGGTGCCGCAGGCGTCGCCCTTCTTGTACCCGCCGTTGCCGCCGCCGTTCGGGTCGCTGTGCGGGTTGCCCCGGCTGGAGTTGTGCCCGCAGTTCCCCCAGCCGTTGTCGCCGCCGTTGTCCGACGGCGCGATGGGCACCACCGGACCGTCCGGCCGCTGCGGCGTGCCCGCCGCGGCCAGCGCCGGCGCGGCGCTCGCACCGAGCATGGCGATGCTCAGTCCGACCGCCAGAGTGATCTTGCGCATGTCGCCTCCTTCGCGTGGTGGCCGAGTGCGCTCGGCTGCTGGAACCTTCGACACGCCGCACGGCGGCTGAAGCGGCGAATCGGGTGAGGCGGGCAGGCCGCGTCGGGCACAGTCGGTGACCTGCGCCGGCTCCGGCTCGCGCGCCGTCAGCGCGCCGTCAGCACGCGGACTTGATCGAGGGGGCGACGCTCCGTATGGTCGACGGGAGGATTTGCCCACCCAGCCTGTCCCGCTCGTCCCGCCTGACCCGCTCGTCCTGCCTGACCCTGCCGGACCCTGCCTGCCCCCGCCGCACGCCCCCTGCCCCGTGAGGTACCCCTGTGCCGAAGCGCACCGCGTACACCGGACGTCATCGTGGTCGTCATCGCGCTGAGGTCGAGCGCTCGTCACGCTCCGTGGCGCTCCCCGGTGCCGCCACCGTGGCGCTGACGCTGACGGCGACCGGCACCGCGGTGATCCCGGGTCTGGGTGGTCCGGCCAGCGCGAGCGAGCAGGACCATGACGCGGCGCCTCGCTCGCAAGAGGCCAACGCCGCCGCTCAGGCCAAGTACATCGAGAGCGCGCAGGCTCTGCTGGCTCGCGCCGAGCTGCAGGAGAAGGCCGAGCGGGCACGCACCGAGGCGCGCGCCCGGGCCAGCCGTGCCGCCGAGCGCAAGCGCATCGAGGAGAAGCGCCGCAAGGCCCTCGCCGCCGCCCACCGCTGGGTCATGCCGGTGGCGCACTTCCGGTTCAGCTCCGACTTCGGCATGCGCTGGGGCCGGCTGCACGCGGGCAACGACTTCGCGGCGCCGATCGGCACGCGCATCGGCGCGCTGTCGTCCGGCACGGTGATCTTCGCCGGGCAGCAGAGCGGCTACGGCAACAAGGTCGAGATCCGGCACTGGGACGGCACGGTCAGCTGGTACGGCCACATGTCCCAGATCGACGTCACGGTCGGCCAGAAGGTCGCGCCGGGCGAGAAGATCGGCGAGGTCGGCAACACCGGCCACTCCACCGGCCCGCACCTGCACCTGGAGATCCACCCCGACGGCGGCGGCCCGGTCGACCCGACGCCGTGGCTCGCCAAGCACGGCATCACGGTCTGAACGCCGGCGCCGCTCGTGCGGCGCCTACAGCAGCACGACGGCCAGCACGACGGCCAAGATCAGCACCACGATGGCGGACACGAACACGTCACCGCCGGTGATGCCGCGCTCGCGCAGGGGCGGCACCAGCGTGAAGCGCTCCGGCCGGTCGGGGTCGTACCACGCGCGCCGCCGCTGACCGAGCCACTGCTTCGCCTCCTCGGTGTAGGTGCCGATGGCCGTCCCCGCGTGCTGCTCGCCGTCCGGCGTGAGCACCTGCGCGCGCACGGTGTGCCGCTGGCTGCCCGGCGCGCCCTCGTCGAAGGCGTGGTCGCGGAAGACGACGTCGGTCACGAGCGCCTCGCCCTCGGTCCAGTGCCGTCGCCGCAGCCCACGGTAGGCCCCGACGACGACCCCGCCGGCGATGATGGCGAGGATGAGGTAGACCGCGAACGGCTGGTGCACTGGCCCCCCTGGGCTGTCTCGGATCCGGCTACAGCTTCTCGACCGGTGCGTACCGCAGCAGCAGGCGCTTCTCGCCGTCGGCCCCGAAGTCGACCTTGGCCACCGTCTTGTCGCCGACGCCCTCGACGGCCACGACCGTACCGAGCCCGAAGGTGTCGTGGGTGACGCGGTCGCCGGGCTCGAGGTGGATGATCGGCCGGTTGCCGGGCGAGCGGACGCCGGGCTGCTGGGCCAGGCGGGCCACGGCCGGCGTCGACGACGTGCGCACCGCCGAGGTGTCGAGCCGGCGCCAGTCGACCAGCTCGCCGGGCAGCTCGTCGAGGAACCGCGACGCCGGGTTGTACGACGGCGCGCCCCACGCGCTGCGGACGGCCGCCCGGCTCAAGTACAGCCGCTCACGCGCCCGGGTGATGCCGACGTAGGCCAGCCGGCGCTCCTCCTCGAGCTCGGCGTTGTTGCCCAGCGCCCGCAGGTGCGGGAACACGCCGTCCTCGAGGCCGGTGAGGAAGACCACCGGGAACTCCAGGCCCTTGGCGGTGTGCAGCGTCATGAGCGTCACCACGCCCTGGTCGACGGCGTCGCCGTCGTCACCCGCCCCGGCGTCGTCCGGGATCTCGTCGGCGTCGGCCACCAGCGAGACCCGCTCGAGGAAGTCGGTGAGGCTGCCGTCGGGCGAGCCCTCCTCGAACTCGCGAGCGACCTGCACGAGCTCGGCGAGGTTCTCCAGCCGGGTCTCGTCCTGCGGGTCGTGACTGGCTTGCAGCTCGGCGACGTAGCCGGTCTGCTCGAGCACCGCCTCGAGCACCGTGGCGGGCCCGGCGCCGCCGTCGACCACCGTGCGCAGATCCTGCAGCAGCGAGGTGAACGAGCGGATGCAGGTGAGCGATCGGGTGGCGATGCCCGGCGCCTCGTCGGCGCGGGCCAGGGCCTCGACGAACGAGATGCGCTCGCGGTCGGCGAGCGCGGCCACCACCGCCTCGGCGCGGTCGCCGATCCCCCGCTTGGGGACGTTGAGGATGCGGCGCAGGTTGACGGTGTCGGCGCCGTTGGCGAGCACCCGCAGGTAGGCCAGGGCGTCCTTGACCTCGCGCCGCTCGTAGAACCGCGTGCCCCCGACGATCTTGTAGGGCAGTCCGACGCGGACCAGCACCTCCTCGAGCGCTCGGGACTGGGCGTTGGTGCGGTAGAAGACCGCGACGTCGCCGGGCCGCACGTGCTCGGTGTCGCCGAGGCGGTCGATCTCCTCGGCGACGAAGGCCGCCTCGTCGTGCTCGTTGTCGGCGACGTAGCCGACGATCTTCGGGCCGCCGGCTGCCGCCGTCCACAGCCGCTTGGGTCGGCGGTCGGGGTTGCGGGCGATGACGGCGTTGGCCGCCTCGAGGATGGTCTGGGTCGAGCGGTAGTTCTGCTCGAGCAGGATCGTGCGCGCGTCGGGGTAGTCCTGCTCGAACTCGACGATGTTGCGGATCGAGGCGCCGCGGAAGGCGTAGATCGACTGGTCGGCGTCACCCACGACGGTGAGCTCGGCCGGCTCGACGTCGACGTCGCGCCCCTCGCGCACCACCGTGCCGTCGGCGGCGAGCACCTGCGCCCGCGCGGACTCCTCGCTGCGCGAGCCACCGACGAGCTCGCGCACGAGCACGTACTGCGCGTGGTTGGTGTCCTGGTACTCGTCGACGAGCACGTGCCGAAAGCGCCGGCGGTAGTACTCGGCGACGTCCGGAAACGCCTGCAGGATGTTGACCGTGGTCATGATGAGGTCGTCGAAGTCGAGCGCGTTGGCCTGGCGCAGCCGCTGCTGGTACATCCGGTAGGCCTCGGCGAGGGTCTGCTCGGCGGGGTTGCCGCCCTCGCCGCCCGCGCGCTCGGCGTACGTCTCCTCGTCGACCAGCTCGTTCTTGAGGTTCGAGACCTGCGCGCTGAACGAGCGCGGGGGGTAGCGCTTGGGGTCGAGGTCGAGCTCGCGACACACCATGGCCATGAGGCGCTGGCTGTCAGCGGCGTCGTAGATCGAGAAGCTCGAGCGCAGCCCGACCTTGGTGGCTTCGCGGCGCAGGATCCGCACGCACGCGGAGTGGAACGTCGACACCCACATGGACGCCGCCCGCGGGCCGACGAGCGCCGCCACCCGCTCCTTCATCTCGCCGGCGGCCTTGTTGGTGAACGTGATGGCGAGCACCTGCCCCGGCCGCACGCCGCGGTGGCCGAGCAGGTAGGCGATGCGGTGGGCCAGCACGCGGGTCTTGCCGGACCCCGCGCCCGCGACGATGAGCAGCGGCGACCCCTCGTGCAGCACCGCCTCGCGCTGCTGGGGGTTGAGCCCCGCGAGCAGCACCTCGGGGTCGGGCGCGTGGCGCTCGTCCGTCGAGGTCCCGGACGCCGTGGCGGCGGACGCGGAGGGTGCGGCGAGGCCACCGAGCGGCAGGTCGTCGAAGAGGGTGCTCATCACCGTCCAGGGTACGGGGGGCCACCGACGGTCCGCTGACCTAGACTGCGGGGCTGCCGCAGGCCTCGTTCGTCCACCGTCCCAGGGAGATCCGCATGCCGCTGCCTGACACCGAGATCGAGCGCGTCCTGGCCGTTGCGGCCCACCCGGACGACATCGACTTCGGCGCGTCGGGCACCATCGCGACCTTCGTGCGGCAGGGCCTGCAGGTCACCTACCTGCTGTGCACGTACGGCGACCAGGGCGGTTTCGACGACACGCCCCGCGAGCAGATGCCTGCGATCCGCGAGGCCGAGCAGCGTGCGGCCGCGGCCGCCGTCGGCGTCGAGGACGTGCGCTTCCTGAGCGGCTACCGCGACGGCTGGCTGGAGCCGACGTTCGACCTGCAGCGCGACATCGTGCGCGTGATCCGCCAGGTGCGCCCGCAGCGCGTGCTCGCGCAGAGCCCCGAACGCAACTGGGAGCGCATCGGCGCCGGGCACCCCGACCACCTGGCGGCCGGCGAGGCCGCCGTGCGCGCCATCTACCCCGCCGCCCGCAACCCCTTCGCGTGGCCGGAGCTCATGAGCGACGAGGGCCTCGAGCCGTGGACCGTCAAGGAGCTGTGGCTCATGGCGCACCCCGACACCAACCACACGGTCGACATCACCGACGACTTCGACCGCAAGCTGGCCGCGCTGCGCGCGCACACCAGCCAGACCGAGCACATGGGCGAGCAGCTCGAGACCCTGCTGCGTGGCTGGGGCAGCCAGGTGGCCGTCGCCGGCGGCCTCGGTGACGACCGGCTGGCCGAGGCGTTCCGCGTCGTCGCGACGGGCTGAGCCTCAGCTGCACCGCCGGGTCGGATCCAGCACGCCCGCGAGGCAGTGCACCAGCACCTCGCAGTTGCTGTCGGTGTACTTCTGCGGGTCGGTCTGCCACAGGGACCGGCAGCTCGCCTGCGCCATGGGAGCGGTGGCTACCGCCAGCGCGAACGCCGCGACCGCCAGCACCCCGAGGCCGCCGGCGCCCGCCGGGCTGTGGTCCTCGTACGCCTTGTAAGCGAGCCAGGCCAGCCACGCGCCCGCGAAGACGAGCACCCCGATGACCGGCCACGCGGCGCCGAAGCCGGTCACGAGGTCACGCAGGATCTCAGCCATGCCCGACGTCCTAGACCCGCCGGCACCGGACTGTCAACGGCTCCTCACGCGCCGACGTGGCCGCTCCAGGTCACCAGGAGCCGCTCCAGCTCAGCGCGGTCGTGCGCATCGAGCCCCCCGAGCAGCCGGTGCTCGTTGGCGATGTGCGCGGTGAACGCCTCGTCGATGAGCTCGCGCCCGGCCGAGGTGAGCCCGACGACCCGGCCGCGCCCGTCGGTCGCGCTGCGCTCGCGGCGCACCAGCCCCGCCGCCTCCAACCGGTCGAGCCGCTTGGAGACCGCGCCCGACGTCACCATCGTGGACGCCGCCAGCTGGGTCGGCGTCAGCTCGAACGGCTCCCCCGCCCGGCGCAGCGTCGCGAGGACGTCGAACTCCCCGTCGCTGACGCCGAACCGCGCGTAGACGGTGTCGAGCTCCTCGTAGAGCGCGGCGGCCAGCCGGTGGAGGCGGCCGATGAGGCCCTGCGGGGCCACGTCGAGATCGGGGCGCTCGCGGCGCCACTGGGCCATCACCTCGGCGGCGTGGTCAGCGGGGGGGTCCGTCATGAGCTTGAGAATATCTTCCTCGTCAGGTACTTTATCTTCCATGGAAGTTATCGTACGCACCTCAGCCGTCACTGCCGTCGCTCCCGTCGTCTGGGGCTCGACCTACCTCGTCACCAGCCACCTGCTGCCGTCCGATCGCCCGCTGTTCGGCGCCGCCGTCCGCGCGCTTCCGGTCGGCCTGGTGCTGCTGGCGCTCACGCGCCGCCGTCCGCGCGCGTCGTGGTGGCTCAAGGCATCGGTGCTCGGCACCCTCAACATCGGGGCGTTCTTCGTGCTCATCTACGTGACCGCCCAGCTGCTACCGAGCGGCATCGCGGCCACGCTGACGGCCTTCTCGCCGCTGGTGATGATGGCCCTGGCCTGGCCGCTCCTGGGCCAGCGCCCGGCGCCGGCGTCCGTGACGGCAGCACTCGTCGGGCTCGTCGGCGTCGCCCTGCTGGTGCTGCGCGGGGGCGGCTCGGTGCCCCTGGCCGGAGTCGCGGCGTCCGTGGCCGCGATGACCATGGCGTCCCTCGGCTTCATCCTCGTCAAGCGCTGGACGCCGCCGGTGCCGCTGCTCGCCTTCACGGCCTGGCAGCTCGTCGCCGGTGGCGTCGTGCTCGCCCCCGTGGCGTTGGTGGTCGAGGGGCCACCGCCCGCACTCGACCTGCCCGCCGTGGCCGGGTTCGCCTACCTCGCCGTCATCGGCACCGGGGCCGCGTACGCCGCGTGGTTCCACGGCCTGTCCCGGCTCGACCCGGGCGCGGTCGCCCTCATCGGCCTGCTCAACCCGCTCGTGGGCACCGCGCTCGGCGTGGTGGTCGCGCACGAGGCCTTCGGCGCCGTCCAGCTGATCGGCACCGCGCTCGTCGCCGTAGGCATCGCGGCCGGCCAGCCTGCCGTGCGGGCGAGGTTCGCCCGCAGGACCATCTCCCCTGACCTCCGCCGTGCACCGCTACCTAGCGTCGGAGGTGGAAAGGAGATGAGGAGTCAATGGCAAAGCTGACACGGAGCATCACCGTGCACGCGCCGGTCGCGTCGGTGTTCGGGTTCGCCCTCGACATCGGTCACCTGTGGCGGGCGAAGGACGTCGCGCTCGGCGAGATCACCCTGACACCGGACGGCGTCGGCACCAGCGCGCGGATCTATACCCACGCCCTGGGCTTCCACATCGAGGGCGGGATCGAGTACACCGAGGTCGTCCCGAACGAGCGGATCGTGGCTCAGGTGCACTTCTTCGCCGAGAAGCCGATGTGGACGTTCACCTTCGCGCCCACCAAGAGCGGCGGCACCAAGGTCACCGCCGTGGGCGAGTGGGACGTCAAGCTGCCCGTCGTGGGTCGGCCGATCGAGACCATGATGGTCCGTGAGCACGAGCCCTTCCTGGAGGGCATGCTCGCCAACCTCAAGTCGCAGGTCGAAGCGATGACGACCGTCTGACGGCCGCACGCACACGAGCCGCCGAGCCACCCGGCCCGGCGGCTCTCTCGTGCGAGGAGCCGTGCGAGGAGGTCAGTGCCAGAGGACGGCGACGAGCACGTTCACGATCGCGCCGAGACCCACCACGTGCGTCAGCGGGTCGCCGTGCCGGCGCCGGCGGAACTGCATCTCCGCGGCCGCGACGACGATGAGCGCGATGACGAGCTTCACGGCGATCTTCGTGTGGTCGAGCGGATCGCCGTCGACCGCGCCGGACTCGCGGAGCCCCACGAGCACCAGGCCGGTGAGCAGCTGCGCGCGGGCGCCCCACACCTGCACCAGATTGACGTGCGGCTCGCGCAGCGTCACGAGGTAACCGCCCACGATGGCGGCCATGCCGAGCAGGTGCAGCACGACGATCAGGTCGTAGACGACGTCCATGCGGTGATCCTAGGGGCTGTCGGCACTCGGGCCGGCCGGTGAGTGGCAGACGCAGCGTGCAGTCGTGGGTGCGGCGAAGGTGCGGCGAAGGTGCTGCGATCACGACCACCCGGCCGCACCCTCGGCCGCACGCGCCCAGCGCGCTCAGAGCAGGCGACGGTCGGCCGCCCAGCGGGTCAGCTCGTGCCGGCTCGACAGCTGCAGCTTGCGCAGCACCGCCGACACGTGGGTCTCCACCGTCTTCACCGAGATGAACAGCTCCTTGGCGACCTCCTTGTACGCGTAGCCGCGCGCAATGAGGCGCATCACCTCGCGCTCGCGGTTGCTGAGGCGGTCGAGGTCGGCGTCCACCGACGGCGCCTCCCCCGCCGCGAACGCGTCGAGCACGAAGCCGGCCAGCCGCGGACTGAACACGGCGTCACCGTCGGCGACCCGTCCGATCGCCTGCACGAGCTCGGGCCCGGTGATGGTCTTGGTGACGTACCCGCGAGCGCCAGCGCGGATCACGCCGATGACGTCCTGCGCGGCGTCGCTCACGGACAGCGCGAGGAACCGCGCGGGGGCGCCTCGCGAGCTCACCTGGTTGATGACCTCGACGCCGCCCCCACCGGGCAGGTGCACGTCGAGCAGGACGACGTCCGGCTGCTCGCGCAGCACCGCTGCCACGGCGCTGTCGACGTCGTCGGCCTCGGCCACGACGTCGACGGCATCGCCGAGCTCGGCGCGCACCCCGCTGCGGAACATCGCGTGGTCGTCGACCACCACGACCCGCGCTCTGGCCTGGGTCTGCTCGGTCACTGCGGCTCCTTCTCGACGGTGCGCTCGGCGGGGCGCTCGGCGGGGCGCTCGCCGGTGCGGCGGGTGATCGTGAGGGCCACCTCGGTGCCCTCTCCGGGCGCGGAGCGCACGCGCGCGCTGCCGCCGTGACGCTCCATCCGCCCGACCACCGAGCCGCGCAGGCCCAGACGGTCGTCGGGCACGCCCTCGGGGTCGAAGCCGCGACCGCGGTCGCGGACGAACACCTCGACGGCCTCGGGCTGGCACTCGGCGAACACGTCGACGCTCGCGGCCCCAGAGTGCTTGGCGGCGTTGACCATCGCCTCGCGTGCGGCCCGGACGACGGCGGTGAGCTGCTCGTCCAGCGGGCAGTCGCCCACCGCGACCACCTCGACCGCCACGCCGTGGTCCTGCTCGACCTCCGCCGCCGCCTGCTCCAGCGCCGAGCGCAACGTGCCGCCCGAGTCGGGTGCGTCGTCGAAGAGCCAGCCGCGCAGGTCACGCTCCTGGGCCCGGGCGAGGGTCAGCACCGCGCGTGGGTCGTCGGCCTGCCGTTGGATCAGCGCGAGAGTCTGCAGCACCGAGTCGTGCAGGTGCGCGGCGACGTCGGCCTTCTGCTGCTGCAGCAGGCGCTCGCGTCGCTCGTCATCGAGCTGGCGCACCAGCCGCCAGACGAACGGGCCGGCCACCAGACCGAGACCGAGCGCCACGACGGTGAGGAGCAGCACGGTCTCGCCGATCTGCGCCGGCCGCCCACTGCCCACCAGGAAGGCCAGCACCGCGAGCACCACCAGCAGAGCGCCGCCGACCAACCGCACCACCGTCAACCAACGGCGCTGGCCGTCGCCCAGCCCTCCGGGCACCAGGCGCGCCCACTCGCTCGCGTCGGCCTGCGACCACAGCAGGGCCAGGCCCGCACCCGCGATGAGCAGCGGGACGGTCACGCGCAGCGGTACGCCCCACCCGGTCTGGGTGAGCAGCAGCACCAACCCCAGACCCAGCGCCCCGAGCGCCACGAGCTGACCGGCGTCCCCGCGGCTCACCGACCGCCGCGGACGGCGGCCACCGCGCGAGGCGGACGCCAGACCGGCCGGGTCGTCGTCCGGACCCTGCGACGGGACGAACACCCAGAGCGCGGCGTACAGCACCACCCCGAAACCACCCAGCGCGCTGAGGACGACGAAGACCAGCCGCACCTGCAGCACCGGCACGTCGAGGTGCTCGGCCACGCCCGCCGCGACACCGCTCAGCAGCCGGCCGTCGACCGGACGGCGCATGCGTGCAGGCGCGTCAGCGCCGGACGTGGTGGTCACGACACCGATCCTCTCGCGCGGCGTCCCTGACCGGCCACCAGGTGACGCCCGGATCCCGACGCGCTCGGCACCGGCGGCGGCTCAGGGGCCGCTCAGGGGCGTCACCGATGGCCCCGGCACCGTGCGGACGCCGAGCATGGTTGGCATGAACGAGAACCAGACCACGGCGAACGGGCCGGCCGAGCAAGTGCTCGACCAGCTCAAGCGCCTGCGGCGCAGCCGCTCCGACAAGGTCATCGCCGGTGTGTGCGGCGGCGTGGGCCGCAGCCTCGGCGTCGACCCCCTCCTCATCCGCATCGTCGTCGCCGTGCTCGCGGTGTTCGGCGCGGGCGTCGTCCTATACGCCCTCGGCTGGCTGCTCCTGCCGGTCGACGACGGCACGCCGTCGGTGGGCGCCCAGGCGCTCGAGCGCGACCAGCAGACCCGCTCGGGCACCGTGTGGCTGGCCGTGGTGCTCGCCATCGCCGTGGCCATCGGCATCGCCGGCGCCTTCAACCGCTGGGACGGGCCGATCCTGCTCACCCTCGCCGTGGTCGCGCTGTTCGTCTGGCTGCTACGCCGCCAGCCGGCGGCGTCCGCACCACCGATGACCTCGGCGCCGCCCCCCACGACGTCCGTGCCGTACGGCGTGGCGCCCAACACCGCAGCCACCACCGCGCCCACCACCGCGCCCAGCGCACCGCCCAGCACCGCGCCCACCACCGTGCTGCTGCCGACGGACGGCGAGGGCGAGCCGCCCGCGCGTCCCCCGCTGCCGCCGCAGCCGCCCTACGCGGCCGGGCCCCCCGTGCCGCCGCAGCCGCCCCTGCCCCCGCAGCCCCCGCGCCCCAGGTCGCACCTGTTCGGCGCCACCGTGAGCGTCGCGCTCATCGCCCTCGGCGTGCTGGCGGCGTTCGACGTCGCGGGCGCCGAGCCGCCGGCCGGCGCCTACCCCGCCCTCGCCCTCACCGTGGTCGGTCTCGGACTCGTGCTCGGCACGTGGATCGGACGCGCCCGGGGGCTCGTGTTCTGGGGCCTCGTGCTCTCGCTGGCCACCCTCATCGGGTCGGTCGCCGGCCACGCCCGGGGCCTGAACGACAACACCGTCGACCAGACGGTCACGGTGTCGACCGTGAGCGCGCTACCCACCGACGACCGGTACGGCGCCGGCCAGGTCGAGTACGACCTCACCGGGCTGGACCTGAGCGGCCAGACCGCCTCGATGGACGCGCAGATCGGTTTCGGCGAGATCGTCGTCACCTTGCCGCCCGACGTCGACGTCGTGCTCGATGCTCGGACCGGCGTGGGCGGTCTGACCCTCTTCGGCTCCGACACCGGCGGCGTCAACCAGCACCGCCAGCGCACCGACTACGGCGCCGACGGCCCGGGCGGCGGCACGCTCGACCTCACCCTCTACGCAGGATTCGGACACCTGGAGGTGCGCCGTGCGGCGTCATGACCTGGACGTCACGTCCCTCGTCTTCGGCCTGATCTTCCTCGGCGTCGCCGCCACGTGGGCGCTGGTGCAGATCGAGCTGGTGACCTTGCCCGACCTGTCGCTGCTCGGCCCGGCGGTGCTCATCGTCGCCGGCGTCGTCGGGCTCGCGGCCACCCTCGCCAAGGGCCGCCGCGGCCACGGCGGCGAGCGCGACCAGCGACCGCTCGACGGCGAGAGCCCCTCCTAGGGCCGCTCCTGCAGCAGGTGCCCCAACCGGCCCAGCCACTCCCGCGTCCCGGCGGTGAGTGGCAGGTCGGTGACGGCGTCCAGCGGCACCCAGCGGGCCTGCACGGTGCTGCCGCCGACGTCGAGCACCTCGGGCTCCCGCACCTCGCGCACGCCACCGCTGTAGACGATCTGCACGCTGTGGAAGTCTTCCAGCCGGCCACGTGGCGAGCGCGCGACGAACCGGTGCGACCCGACGTCGAGCAGCCGGACGTCGACCAGCTCGTGCGCGNGTCTCCTCGCGCACCTCGCGCACCACGGCCTCCAGCGGCGCCTCGCCGTGGTCGACTCCCCCGCCGGGCAGCCCCCACTGGCCCGGCACGGGCGTGCTCTCAGCCATCTGCGTGAGCAGCAAGCGCTGCTCGACCACGACGACGGCGTAGGCGCCGACACGCAGCATCTGCACCGGCTGCTCGTCGGATCCGCTCACCACGCGCTCGACCCTAGTCGTCCGTAGGCTGGCTGCATGCCCGACCTCCCTGCGCTGCGACCGCTCTACCTGCTGGCCCTGCGCGTCTTCCGGCGCCTGCCCGCCCCCGTGCGGCGCGCGCTGGTGCGGGCCGGTACGCCCGGCTTCACGGTCGGCGCCGTGTGCCTGCTCGAACGCGACGGGCGCCTGCTCATGCTGCGCCAGCCCCACCGCAACGGCTGGAGCCTGCCCGGTGGGCTGCTCGACCGCGGCGAGTCGGCCGCTGACGCCGTCGTGCGCGAGGTGCGCGAGGAGCTCGGCCTCACCATCGAAGTGGGCCGCCCGGTCACCGTGGTCGTCGACTCGNCCGCTGCGCCGGGTCGATGTGGTGTTCCGCGTCGCGGTCGTCGGCGACATCGGCGAGCAGGCCGGTGGCGAGGCCGAGTCGGCCCGGTGGCTGCTGCCCGAGGAGGTCGACGAGCACGACGGCCCGACGCGCCAGATCCTCGACGCCGCCCGCGCGGTGCTCGACCCGGGCGCCTACCTCGGCCGCGTCGTCACCTCGTGAGCCTCGCCGGCGTCGCGCTGGCCGCTGGCCGCGGTGAGCGGATGCGCCCGCTGACCGACGCGGTGCCCAAGGTGCTCATGCCGCTCGCCGGCGCGACCCTGCTCGACCTCGCGCTCGACCGGCTCGCCCCGGCGGCCGGACGCGGCCCAGAGCACCTGGCGGTGAACGCCCACTACCGCGCCTGCGACGTCACGGCCCACGTCGGCGCCCAGGCGCACGTGTCGGTCGAGGAGCCGCGGGCGCTGGGCACCGCGGGGGCGCTCGTGCAGCTGCTGCCCTGGCTCGACGGGCGCGACGTCCTGCTCACCAACGCCGACGTCTACCAGCCGGCCGGTCTCGCGCAGCTGCTCGGGGCCTCGAACGGCACCGGCTGGGACGGCGAGCGCTGCCGGCTGCTCGTCACGCCCGCCGAGCCGGGGCGTCGCGCCGACTTCGTGCTGCCCGACGGCACCGGCTGCCGGTACGTCGGCTCCTGCCTGCTGCCCTGGACGGCGGTGCGCGACCTGCGCGCCACGCCGTCCGGGCTCTACGAGGTGCTCTGGCGCGACCTGGACGCCGCGCGCCGGCTCGACCTGGTGCGCACCGACGAGGTGTCGATCGACTGCGGCACACCGGGTGACTACCTGGCGGCGAACCTGCACGCGAGCGGCGGACACGACGTCGTGGGCGCGGGCGCGGTGGTCGAGGGCACGATCGAGCGCTGCGTGGTGTGGCCGGGCGCGTACGTCGGCCCCGACGAGCACCTGCGTGACGCCGTCCGCGCGGGCGACCGCGACCACCCGGTGACCGTCAGCGCTACTGTCGGAGCGTGATCGCCACCGCCCTGACCCGGCTGCTGTCGCTCGAGACCCCCGTGGTGCAGGCGCCCATGGCCGGCGTGTCCGACGGCCGGCTGGCCGGCGCGGTGAGCGCCGCAGGTGCGCTCGGCATGATCGGCGTCGGCCCGAGCGCCACGGGAGACTGGGTGCGCGAGCAGCACGCGGTGGCGGCCGAGGCCGCCGGTGGGCGTCCGTTCGGGATCGGTCTGATGGCGTGGGTGCTGCCGGGAGCGCCCGGCCAGCTCGACGCGGTGCTCGACACCCGCCCGGCGTTCGCGTCGGTGAGCTTCGGCGACATCGCGCCGTACGTGCGTCCGCTGCAGGAGGCCGGCATCGTCGTCGGCGCGCAGGTCGGCACGCTCGACGAGGCACTCGAGGCCGAGCGGGCCGGCGTCGACGTCGTCGTCGCGCGCGGCCTCGAAGCGGGCGGCCACGGGCGCGACGCCGTGGCCACACTGCCTCTGCTGCAACGTGTTCTGGCCCACGTACGCGTCCCGGTGCTGGCCGCTGGTGGCATCTCGTCCGCCCGCGGGCTGGCCGCCGTGATCGCGGCCGGAGCCGCCGGTGCCTGGGTCGGCACTGCCTTCATCGCCTGCCCGGAGGCCCAGACCGTCGATGCCGCCCGCGAGCGGCTGCTGGGCGCGGACGAGACGGCGACCGTCTACGGCCGGGTGTTCGACGTCGGGCAGCGCGTGGCCTGGCCGGAGCAGTACGGCGGCCGGGCGCTGCGCAACGCCTACTTCGACCGCTGGGTGGGCCACGAGGACGAGCTGGCGCGCGACGACGACGCCCACCAGGCGGTGCTCGCGGCGCGCCGCGAGCTCGACCCCGACATCGCGCCGCTCTACGCGGGTCACGGGGTCGGTGAGCTGGCGGCGGTGCGACCGGCGGCCGACGTCGTCCGGGAGCTGGCGGGCGCCGGAGACCTGCTGCGGCGGGCTGCGGACGCGGTGAGCGACTGAGGCGCCGAGCGTCCGGTCAGCGCACCAGCCACCACGCGGCGGCGAACACCACAGCGCCGACCAGCAGCCCGACCCCGGCCACGACGTTCATGGCCGATGCCGACGCGAGCCCCTCGATCTGCATCCACCGCGGGTCGAGGGGGTCGTAGCGCACCGTCACCTGCTGCCCCACGACGAACCGCGCGACGTTGGACGACGACTGCGGCTGCGCCTGCACCACGCTGCCGTCGTCGACGGTGTAGCGCACGGTCGGGAAGACCTGCAGCGAGGCGTTGTACTCGAGCTCGGTGACGACGCCGGTCGCGACCCGGGCCCGGCGCTGGCGCGTTCGGTCGGCGCGGCCCTGGCGCAGAGCCAGCACCCCAGCGACCAGGGCACCGCCCACGAGCAGGGGCAGCAGGACGGGAACCAGGCTCACGGGTGGGGCCCTTCGGGGTCAGTGCTTGCAGTCGGCCATCGGGGCCAGGACGCTCGACGGCACACCGTAGTCCTGGCTCTGCACGTTCGTGAGCGTGGCCGACGACCCCTTGTAGGTGCCGTCGAGGCCGAAGCCCTCGGCGGAGCCACCCACGGTGCCGCCCATCTGGTCGGTGTCGTACTCCGCGCGCACGTACACCGCGTCCTGGCTCATCCGGTCGATCAGCGGGCTGACCTGCTGGGCGAGCTCGGCCGGGTCGGGCAGCGGCACGCCGCCGGTGGGCATCATGTGCGGCGTGGGTCGCGGCAGCACCACGGGCCCAGCCCGGACGAAGGCCTGGTCGAACGCCGCGAGGTTGGCCGGGTTCTTGAGGTTCAGGGTGTACGAGTGGGTGACCTTGCTGCCCTGGTTGCCGTCGCCGCCGTACTTGATCTTGCCGTTGCCGATCGGCACCCCGCTCTTCAGCGTCCCCAAGCCGCCGTTCTGCCCGTACTCGCCGACGACGGTCAGCTGGGTGGGGTTGCCGTCCTTGTCGAACGCCACCGTGTAGGCCGCCTTGCCGGTGAGGCCGAGCTTGCCGCTGACGAAGGCCAGGCTGCCCGTGAGGCCGCCCTCGGCGTCGAAGCTGCCGGTGAACGACTGCGTGCCGTCGGCGTTGACCCGCAGCGAGCTCTTGACCGTGCCCTTGGCGTCGATGCTGCCGCCGGCGAGCGTCGAGGCGCCGTACCCGCCGCCACCGGTTGCCTGGGCCCCGAGGTCGATCACCACGGCGTCGGGCGCTCGCGCGTCGTCGGAGTCACCGATCCCGGTCGTGCGCTTGAGCCAGTTGACGCCCTGCTCGAGCGCGTCGGAGGTGATGCCGCCCGCCGCACCGGCCACGTGCTGCAGCACGCCGCGGTTGCGGTCGACCCAGGCCTCGGCGTCCTGACGGCTGTCGAACTTCAGCACCGTCTGGTAGCCCGCCTGGCCGGTGAGCGAGGCTTCGCCGTACCCCTTGGCCTTCAGCTCCTTGGCGATCGCGGCGAAGTCGAGCTTGACGCCCGCGGTACCTGAAGCGCCGAGGGAGTAGGTGTCGGCGAGGGCGACCTCGGCCGTGCCGTCGCCGTAGGTGGTGATCGTGTACTTGTCGTCGTGGCCGGCCTTGACGAAGAACGCGGTGAGCGACGCACCGACGGTGCGGTCCCGGGTGCTGGTGGTGCAGCGCACCGTGGGCCGGTCGTAGCCGCACGACGACTGGTGGGTGATCGCGCAGACGGCCTCGCGCAGCGACTGCGAGAGCCCGGGGGCGAGCGGCACCACCGCGAACGCGGCGAAGATCGCGGCCACCACGGTGATGACGCCGACGTACTCGAGCGTGCCGGAACCGCGGTCGGGGCCGCCGAGCAGGCGGCGCGCAGGGGGCGAGGCGATCACCGTTCGAACCTAGGGAGAATCGCCCGTCCGATCATGGGCCTGGGGACCCAACTGCACGCGGCAGGGCCCAGCGCGCCGAGAGCGCACCTAGGCCCACGCAGACCAGCCAGACCAGGACGTCGACGACGATCCGCAGCAGCCCCGAGCCGACGCCGTCGCCCGACAGCACACCCACGACCGACAGGGCTCCCGGGAACACGACCCACCCGACCAGGGCCCCGAGCCCGACGCTGGCCAGCACCATGACGGCGTCGGCGCCGTCGTCCCAGGTGCGCCGCGCGGCCAGCCGCCCGGCGAGCACCCGCAGCGCGATGCCGGCCACCAGCGACAGGGCTCGGGCGGCGTCCGGCCCGGCGAGGTCGAGCAGCGTCGGTGCGAGCACCGAGACGACGGCGTAGAGCACCAGCGTGAACCCCGCCGACAGCACGGCGGCGCGCACCACGGTCGGGCCGTGCAGGGTGCTCACGCGGCCGACCCCTCGGGCAGCACCGCCAGGGAGGCGGTGAACGCGGCCACCACGTCGTCGGTGAGGTACTCGGCCGGAGCGCCGATCAGCAGGCCGTACTGCTCCGGCCCGCCGGTCTGCACCACGACCTCGATCTGGCGGCTCGGCACGGGAGGCTGGTCGTTCAGGAAGTCGTAGTCCCAGCGCCACTCGACGGCCTTCGCACCGGTGCTGCCGGGCACCGTGACGTCGGTGGCCGGCCCCACCGGCTCGGCCCCGAGCTCGGCCGTGCGGGCCTGGGTGACGAGCTTCGTGCGCACCTCCAGCGGCCCGACGTTGCCGGTCTCGACGAACACCGCGACCGCGGGCGGGATCTTCAGCTCGGGAGCATCGGTCTTGGTCCACTGCGCGGCGGCACCGGGCATGCCGGCGCCTTCGGGCCGCGCGGTGAAGCCCGGAGGCAGCGCGAACGCCAGCCGGCCCTGCTGCACCGCCGTCCACCCCGCCGGCAGCGTGGGCCGCGCCGTCGACGAGCTCGACGCGGTCGCCGAGGGCGGCGAGCTGGCGGACGACGGGGACGTCGCGTCACCGCCGGCGCTCGTGCGGGCCGACGACCCGGAGCAGGCGCTGAGGGCCACGGCGACCACCAGCGCACCGAGGGCCCAGCCGACGTGCGAGCGCCGGGTCATCGCGTGCACCCCGGCAACGCGCTGAGCCGGCTGGCCGGCACCGCGAGGTCCTCGCTGAAGGCCTTGAGCATGGTGGTCTCCGTTCCCGTCGGGCTGGTGGTCGGGCTGGTGGTGGGGCTCGTCGTGAGGCTCGTGGTGGGGCTCGTGGTGCTGGTCACGCGGACGTACACGGCGTCGTCGGCGACGCGCTGCCGCAGGGCCACCGCCGCACCGGCCGGCGGCTGCGAGCGGGGCACGACCGCGGGGCCCTGGGTGCGGAACATCCGGTCGAACGCCGCGCGGTTGGCGCTGCTGCGCAGGTCGAGCACCACGGTCTGCACCGCACCCGGCCCGAGGGCGGCGCGGCTGCCGCCACCCTCGCGAAGCCGAGGCAGTCGGTCGGCGGCCGCCACGCCGCCGTCGGGCGCGAGGGCGACGACGCCGCTGACCTCGAGCCGCACCGGGCGCCCGGCGGCGTCCGAGGAGACCCGGTAGGTCGCCGTCCCCGACAGACCCAGCTGCTCGGGCAGCGAACCGTCGCCGCCTTCGGGCGCCACCGCGGCGAGCTCGCCGGACGTCGCCGACCGGCCGTCTGACTCGACCTCGAGCCGCGGCTGGGCGACGCCGGCGCCGGGTCGGTCCGCGGTCGACGACGCGACGCCGAAGGCCGCCGCGGACGTCGCCTGAGCGCCGACGTCGACCCCCACCGCGTCGGGGACGCGCACGGCGTCGAGGTCGGCGAAGCCCAGAGCGCTCAGCGCTGCCCGCAGGCCCTCGTGCAGGCCGCCGTGGAACACGCCGTCGAGCACGCCGTCGAGGGCGCCGGGGCCGGTCGGAGAGCTCCAGCCGGCCGCGGCGGCGGTGATGGGCTGCTCGCGCCGGTGGTAGTGGTCGAGCCAGGCGTCGGCGTCGTCGTGCCGCGCGAAGCGGAAGGTCGCCCACAGCCCGCGACCCGCACCCGCGGCGACACGCACCCCGACGCGGTCGCCGAGCAGCACCCCGAGGTCGCGACCACGTGGCTCGTGCAGGGTGACGCTGGCCGTGCCGTCGAGCGCCTTCACCAGCACCACGCTTGGCCCAGACTCGCTGCGGCGCAAGGCGATCAGGCCTGAGGCGATACTCGAGTCGCGCGACAGCACGTCGCAACGGGTGCGTTGAGGCAAGTAGCCGCAGCTGCCACCCGTCGAGCGGCACACCGACACCCGCAGGCCCTCGGCCGCCTGCGGCGCCAAGGGCAGCACCAGGACGCTCGCGGTCACCGCGGCCGCGAAGGCCCACCAGCCGAACACGGAGCTGTCAGGCACGGCCAGCCTTCAGCGCGAGCCGGACGCCGAGCCGCACCCCGCAGGCGGTGAGCGCACCCGGGGCCGCCTCGAGCACGGCGGCGGCGCGCCGGCGCGGCAGGTGCACCCGCCAGCGGGGCAGGTCGGCAAGCTCCAGGACGATCAGGTCGCGGTCGAGGTAAGCGACCTGCAGGTCAACGCGCATGCCCAGCGAGTGCACTGAGCTGCAGGGGTGGAGCAGCAGCGCGGTCGGCACGTCCCGACGGCCCAGCAGGCCGCGGCTGCGCTCGAGCACCGAGCCCGCGACGTCCACCCCGAGGCTGGTGGTCCGGCCGTCGACGACGAGCCGGGCGGGGGCGCCCTCGCGCGTCCGGTGGGCGACACCGGCGCGAGCGGCCGGCGAGAGTCGGGGCACGTCAGGTGACGGGCAGGTCGGCGACCTGGCCGGCACCGGGAATCCGCAGCGTCACGGTGCTGGCCTTCGGCGCCGGGAAGACGGCCCACAGGTTCAGCGGCTGCGCGAGCAGCATCCCCGAGCCCTGGTTCTCGCTGCACAGGCACTCGCCCCCGCCGTACGTGAGCGGCGTGACGAGGGTGCGAGCCTGGGCGTCGACGACCGCCACGTTGGCCAAGGTGTCGTTGGGGCCGTAGGGGTTTGGGCCGAGCAGCGGAGGATTGGCGCCCCAGTCGGCGTGCTCGCCGGCCGCGGTGAACGACATCTGCACCCAGAGCTGGTCACCCGAGCGCTGCAGGCGGGTGACGTGCACCTTGACCGTGCCGTCGCTGGACAGCACGGTCGCGAGCGGGTTGGTCACCTCGGGCGACGGCGACGTGGCGTGGGCCTTCGCCATGTCCGGCAGCTGCTGCGGCACGTCCAGACCGGTGGCGCGCGAGGCGTCGCTGCGGGGGAACACGAAGCTCACGCGGCGGTTGCGGCGGCGGTTCGCCTCGATCGGCTTGCCGTCGGCCGTGGTGTTGGGCACCAGGTGCTCGGACTCGCCCTTGCCGACCGCGACCAGCGTGATGCCGGCCGAGCGCAGCCGCGGTGCGAGGTAGGCGACCACCGACCGGGCGCGCGCCAACGACAGCCGGTCGTTGTAGGCGGGCGTGCCCTGGTCGTCGGTGTGGCCCACGACCTGCACGCGACCACCCTTGGCCGCAGCGGCGAGGCGGGGAGCCGCCGCAGCGAGGACGCTGCGGGCCTTGGCGGTCAGGGTGCTGGAGTCGAAGGCGAACAGCACGTCAGCCGGCAGCGAGACGTCGGCGTTCTTGCCGACCTGAGAGTCCTCGGCGCCGCCGAACGTCCGCACCGAGCGCCGCACCGGCACCACGACGGGCGCGGCCGCCGACTCGCCGACGGTGGCCGGTGGCGGGTTGCCCACCCAGTCCGCGAGCTCACCGGCCGCCGACAGGTCGAGCGGCGCCGCGTCGTGGCTCACCGGCACCGCCTCGAACGGCGGCGCCTGCTCACCCACGAGCAGGGTCACCGCGTCGCCGGTCACGGCCGGGAAGTCGGCCCAGAACAGCGACTGCTTCTCGGGATCGGTGTAGCGCCCGGTGTTGTTGCTGCACAAGCAGTCTCCGGACGCCGTCCGCAGCGGCTCGCTCACCGTGCCCGCGGCGGCGTCGTACAGGCGAAGACCGATCTCGAAGGGCGTGGCGCGCTTGTGGTTGGAGCGCATGTACGACGGGGTGACGTCCTCGCCCTCGACCGGCACGTCCCAGGCCAGCACGACGCGCGTGGCGTCGCCGACCGTGGCCGCCTGGACCACCTCGATCCGCACGCTGCGTGGCTGGGTCTGGCTGTGGTCCACCACCACCTGCTGAGCCACCGGCTCGGGCAGCAGGTTGAGCCGGAAGAAGCCGTCGGTCTGCGTCATGGCCGGCGCGGGAGTGCTCGTGGTGGCGCTCGACGAGGGGCTCACCGACGTCGCCGCCGGTCGCGGTGCGGCGGCGTCCTGGCCCGTGCACGAGGCCACCACCAGCAGGGCCGAAGCCGCAGCGGCGTACAGCGTCCATCCCCTACGCGACACGGTGGGTCCCCCTGGAAGTCGGTCGTGGTTCGTCGCGGTCGCCGGTCGGGCCGTCGACGCGGGCGGACGACATCACACCACCTGGCCGCTACTCAGCGCTACTCCCTCGGCGTCACCTTGAGGCATTTGCACACGCAACAGTCGAGTCGTCCCGCGTGATCGGTTACGCTGCGCGCTCGTCGGCCCCGGAAGGGGGCACAAGGGGGAGGACCGCTGTGACGACGACGGGGCGACTGCGCGTCCTGGGCTCGCGCGACGTGGACGGCGCGCTCGACGTCGAGGACGTCGACACCCTGCTGACCCGACTGCGGCCTGGGGCCGCCCGCACCGATCCGCTGCTCGTCGTCGCCCCGGCCGCCCAGGCCGAGCGCGCGCGGCGCACGCTGTCGCTGGCTCGGGCCGGAGCGCCCGGGGCCACCGGCGTGGTGCACGCCAGCACCCTGCCCCCGCTGGCCCGCGCAGCGCTGCTCGAGGCCGTGAGCGAGCTGCCGTCGTCGTTCAGCGCCGGCCAGCTGCTGGTCGCCTGCGAGGCGATCGAGCGCGCCACGATCGCCGGCGCGGTGCTCGGCTCGCTCACCCGCCTGGCCCAGCCGGCACCGCGCATGGCGCAGCACCTCGCCTCGTGGTGGCCGCCGAACCGCTTCATCGTGCTCACGCACCCGCACCCGCAGATCGTCCGCGGCGCAACGGGTCTGGAGCAGCTGCACCTGCCACCAACGGGTGCGCCGCTGGCCTTCCGGTCGACCACGTCGGACGTCGCCAGCCACGTCGTCGTCGAGCAGCTGGCCGTGCGACTCACCGGCCGCGGCACCAGCGTGGTCGAGGCTCCCGAGGAGTCGCGCGAGCGTTGGGGCACCGTCCGCTTCTCGGAGTTCTGCGCCGTGCCGCTCGACGTGAGCGGCATCGTCCACGACGCCCTGGCCGCCGCCACGCCCTGCCGCTCCTGCGGTGCCCCGGTCGTCTGGCCGTCGTGCCGGTTCTGCCACTCCCGCGGCGGCCCCTCGGACGCCGAGGCCGCCGAGGCCGCCGAGTCCGCCGAGTCCGCCGCGCCGCTCGCCTTCGACCCCACCGCCCGAGGAGAACGATGAACCCCCGCCAGCGCCGCGGCCTGGTCATGCTCGTGCTGGCCGCACTGGGCGCGTGCGCCGTCTTCATCGGCGTCGCCTCCTACGTCTCGCAGGTGAACGCCGAGGTGGGGCCGCGCACCACCGTCTACGTGGCAGCGAAGGACATCCCGCCCTTCGCGGCGGTCGAGCCCGCCCTGCTGCGCACCGTCGAGGTGCCGACGAAGTACGTCACCGACACCACGGTGACCAAGGAGGCCGACTTCCTGGGACAGAAGGCGGTCACGACGATCCACCGGGGCAGCTACCTCACCACCGAGATGCTGACGTCGAGCTCCTCGCTCGCCGACGGCATGCGCGAGGTGTCGGTGAACTTCGACGCGGCGGACGGGATCAACGGCCGCGTCCGCCCCGGCGACCACGTCGACGTCATCGCCGCGTTCGCTGCTCGCCAGGGCAGCGCGACCCAGGTCGACCAGAACGTCCGCCGAGCCGAGCTGCCCTACAACGTGGCGGGGATCGTCGTCTCGCAGGCGCTCGTGGTCAGCGTCGGCGAGAAGACGCCGATCGGCATCGAGGTGGGTGCCGCCACCGACGGCAACCCCAACCCCGAGGAGGTCGTGCCGGTGACCTTCGCCCTCACCGTCGCCGACGCCACGCGCCTGGCCTACGCCGAGGCGTTCAGCGTCAAGATGCGGCTGATGCGCTCGGGCAACAACGAGTCCGGCAAGGCCTACAGCGACCGCGACGCCGCCTTCAACGACCTGGGGCTGAGCGACCTGCTCGCCTCTCGGGCCAAGAGCTCGAAGGCACCCACCAGCAAGAAGGCGGACACCAGCACGAAGGACACCAGCACGAAGGCGGCCAAGAAGTGAGCTACCGCGTCCTCATCGCCGCTCCCGAGCTGCAGCTCGCCACCGATCTCGCCGAGGCCGCCGCCGCGGCCGGCGCGCACACCGTCGGCACGGTGACCACCGACGCCGACCTGCGCGAGCAGCTGCGCACCCTCGACCCGGACGTCGTGCTGCTGCGCGATGACCTCACCGGCGGCCCGATCTGGCCGGTCGTGCGCGAGACCGCTCTGGCGCACCCCTACCTGGCCATCGTGCTCGCGAGCCCGGTCGGCAGCGCCGAGGTGCTCGGCCTGGCCATGGAGGCGGGCGCGCGGGCCGTCGTCGAGCTCCCCGTGCAGGTCGAGGACGTCGCCGGCAAGATCATGTCCGCCGGCGGCTGGGCGCAGACGATGCGCCGGGTCATCGGTGGCGAGCGCGAGAGCACGGTCGCGGCCGGGCTGCTGGTGGTGCTGGCGGGCGCGAAGGGCGGTGTCGGCACCACGACCATCGCGACCCACCTCGCGCTGGCCAGCGCGAACGACGACCCGACCCGGCGCGTGTGCCTGGTCGACCTCGACGTCACCAAGGGCGACGTGCCGCTCTACCTCGACGCCCAGCACCGCCGCACGATCCTCGACCTCGCACCCGTGGCGCACGACCTCACCCCGCGGGCCATCGCCGACGCGCTCTACCAGCACCCGTCGGGCCTGTCGCTGCTCATGGCCCCCGACCAGGGCGAGTACGCCGAGCGGCTCAGCGGCACCCAGGTGGCCACCATCCTGACCGGTCTGCGGCAGCGGCACGACGTGGTGGTGGTCGACGCCGGTGCGGTGGTCACCGAGGCGTCCGCGGCTGCCGTCGAGCTGGCCGACGAGGTCTACGTCGTCACGACGCCGGACGTGCCCGCGTTGCGAGGTACGCGGCGGCTGGTCGAGCTCTGGGAGCGCCTCGCGCTGCGCAAGGAGGAGGCCGTGCACGCGATCATCAACCGCACCGACAAGCGCAGCGACATCCAGCCCGAGACGGCGGCGCGGATCGCCGGAGTCGAGGTCACCCGCACCCGGCTGCCCGCGGCGTTCCGGGCGCTGGAGGCGGCGAACAACCAGCGCGACCCCGAGCTCGCTGGTGGCGTGTGGTCGCAGCGCATCACCGAGCTGGCCACCGAGCTGCGGCTGGCCACGGCCCGCCCGCTCAGCGCGCGCAGCGACCGCGGGCGCGGGCGACGTCCGGCCCGCGCGGCTGCTGCCACGGCGGCCGTCGACGACGCGCCGAGCACCCGCGTCGCCCGGCGCGGCCGGCGGCGCGACGCGGGCCAGGCGACGATCGAGCTGGTCGGCCTGTTCCCCCTGCTGCTGCTGATCCTGCTGTTCATCTGGCAGGCGGTGCTCATGGGCGTGGGCGCGCACTACGCGGCCAACTCCGCGCAGGAGGGCGCGCGCGCGGCCGCCGTGGGCGGTGACGTCTCGGCAGCGGCGCGGGCCGCCGTCCCCGCGTCGTTCGCGGCCAACATGCGCGTGAGCACCAGCCCGGACGACGGCACGGTCACCGTGACCATCAGGCCGCCACTGTTCCTGCCCGGCGCGCGGCCGCTCGACATCGACCTCAGCGCGAGCTCGCGGCCGGTGAGCGAGCGATGACGCGCCGACTGCCTCACCTGCGTGGCCGCCGTACGGACGGCGGCTGGCTGTCGCTCGAGCTCGTCGGCACGTCGTTCTTCCTGTTCCTGGCGGCGCTCATGGTCACCCAGGTCGCCGCCGCCACCTACACGATCGCCCAGGCCAACGGAGCGGCCCGAGCGGCAGCGCGCGCGGCGACCCTCACGGGCGGGGCCGGCGCCGACGCGGCGGCCCGGGGCGCGGTGAGCGAGTCACTGCGCGACGGGCTGGTGGCCACCGGCGGCAGCACCGGCGACGGCCAGCGGTGGAGCGTGACGCTGCGCGTCCCGCACGTCCTGCCGCGGCTGCCCGAGTGGAGCGTCACGCGGTCGGCCAGCATGCCCGCCACCGAGACGGTCGGAGGCTGACGTGGGCCTGCTCGACCGGCTCAGCACCCCGACGAACGTCCCCGCTGGTGCGGCCAGCGACGCCGACGCGCACGCCCAGACCGTCGCGCGCTACCGCGGCCTGCTGCTGCACGAGATCGACCTCGGCGAGCTCAGCAAGCTCGACGCCGGGCAGCGCCGGCTGCGCCTCGAGCGCGTCATGGGGCACCTGCTCAGCCGCGAGGGTCCCATCCTGTCGAGCGGCGAGCGCCAGGCGATCATCCGGCGCGTCGTCGACGAGGCGCTCGGCCTCGGCATCCTGGAGCCGCTGCTCGCCGACCCGAGCGTCACCGAGATCATGGTGAACGGCCACGAGACGATCTTCGTCGAGCGGGCCGGAGTGCTGCAGCGTCTGGACGCGCACTTCGCCAGCGAGGACCAGCTGATGCAGACGATCGACCGCATCGTCGCCGGCGTCAACCGGCGGGTCGACGAGTCCAGCCCGATGGTCGACGCCCGCCTCGCCACCGGCGAGCGCGTCAACGTCATCGTGCCGCCCCTCGCGCTCGACGGGCCGATGCTCACCATCCGGCGCTTCCCGCGCGCCTACACCCTCGCCGAGCTGGTGGCCAAGGGGGCACTGGACGAGGCGGGCGCGCTGCTGCTGGGCGCGCTGGTGCGGGCCCGCTGCAACGTCATCGTCTCGGGCGGCACCGGCACCGGGAAGACCACGATCCTCAACGCGTTGTCGGGCTTCATCCCCGAGCACGAGCGCATCATCACCATCGAGGACGCCGCCGAGCTCCAGCTGCAGCAGGAGCACGTGATCCGGCTGGAGTCCCGACCGGCCAACATCGAGGGCAAGGGCCAGGTGGCGATCCGCGAGCTGGTGCGCAACTCGCTGCGCATGCGCCCCGACCGCATCATCGTCGGCGAGGTGCGAGGCGGCGAGACCCTCGACATGCTCCAGGCGATGAACACCGGCCACGAGGGGTCGATGGCCACGGTGCACGCCAACTCCAGCGACGACGCGGTGATGCGTCTGGAGACGCTCGCGAGCATGAGCGAGATCAAGATCCCGTTCGAGGCGCTGCGCGACCAGATCAACAACGCCGTCGACGTCGTGGTGCAGCTCTCGCGGGCCGCGGACGGGTCGCGCCGGGTCAGCGAGATCGCGGCCGTGGCCTCGCGCCGTCGCGAGGACTTCGCGCTCGCGACGATCGTCCGCTTCGACGCCGAACCGCTCGCCGCCGACCGCGTGGTGCGCGGGCGGTTCAGCCACCACCCGCTGCCCCGCGACCTCACCGAGCGCCTCGAGCTGGCGGGAGAGGTGCTGCCGGCGACGTTCCGCCCGGCCCTGGATCCGGGCGAGCTGCAGATCCGGCGGGCCAGCTGATGCGTCCCGAGGCGGCGCTCTCGCTGCTCGCACTCAGCCTGCTCGTGGCGGTGCTCGGGGTGTGGTCGGTGGCGCGAGGAGTCGCGGAGAACCGCGCCCTCGTCGGCGACACCGGACGGTACGGGCGGGTCGGGGTGCGCGGGCTGCTCGCGGGATCGCCGAACCGCTACGTGCGGCGTACCGGTTGGGGACGCACGCTCGAGAACCGCCTCGCCGGCGCCGGACTCGACGCGGTGCTGCCGGCCGAGGCGGTCGCGATCGCCGTCGCGGTGTTCCTCGTCGCGACGGCGCTCGCGTCGTTCCTCGTCGCCATCCACGTGGCGGTGCTGCTCGGCCTGGCAGCGGTGCGGGGCCTGAAGTCGGTGCTCTCGTGGCGCGAGGAGCGCCAGCGGCAGGCCTTCGTCGCCCAGATGCCCGAGCTCGCGCGCGTGCTGTCGAACGCCACCAGCGCAGGGCTGTCGATCCGCACCGCCATCGAGATGGCGGGTGAGGAGCTCGCCGAGCCGGCCCGCACCGAGCTCCAGCGCTGCGCGCGCGCCATGTCGGTGGGCACGTCGCTGGAGGCCGCGCTGCAGCAGATGGAGGAGCGCCTGCCGGGCCGCGAGCTCGGTGTGCTCGTGGGGACGCTGGTGATCTCCAGCCGTTCCGGCGGCTCCCTCATCAGCGCGCTGCGCGACATCGCCAGCACGTTGGAGGACCGCAAGGAGCTCAAGCGCGAGGTGCGCACGCTGGTCACGCAGGCCACGTACACCGGGTACCTCGTGGTGGCCATGGGCATCGGCCTGCTGTTCCTGCTCAACGCCCTGCACCCCGGCCTGCTGAAGATCGTGACGACGTCGCTGATCGGGCAGGGCGCGCTCGCCTTCGCGGTGCTCTGCTTCTCCGGCGGCCTGCTGCTGATCCGGCGCATGACGAGGATCGAGTCGTGACCGGCGTCCTGGGCAGCCCCGTGCTCATGGCGCTGCTCGCGGCCGCGTGCGCGTGGACGGCGGTGCGCGGCTACGCCCGCTTGCGCAGCGACCCGCTCGACGGCCTGGAGGTCGAGGACCTCGCGCTCGTGCGCAGCCGCAAGCAGATCGAGCGCTCCGGTGGTCCGCTCGGGGCGCTCGGCCGCCGCCTGGCACCGGTGCTCGCCAGCGCGCTCGGCGCGCAGCGGCTCGAGCGCACGCGCAGCCGCATCCAGCAGGCCGGCAACCCCGACGGCCTGACCTTGCAGTCCTACCTCGAGCGCAAAGCCCGGCTGCTCGCCATCTTCGGCGCCGGAGCCCTCGTGCTCGTCCTGCGCGGCCAGTGGCTGCTCGCGCTGCTCGCCGTGGCCGGCGCGTGGGCGATTCCTGACCTCGCGCTGCGCTCGGCACGCAAGGCTCGCCAGAGCGCCATCGACCGCGACCTGCCCGACTTCCTGGACGTCCTCGCGGTCACGGTGAGCGCCGGCCTGTCGTTCCGGGCCGCGCTGGAGCGCGTCGCGGCCCGCTACGAGGGTCCGCTGTCGGAGGAGGTCACCCAGACCCTGCGGCAGATGGACGTCGGCGAGGCCCGACGCACCGCGTTCGAGCGGCTGCGCCGCCGCAACGACTCCGCGGCGCTCGACCAGTTCGTCGTCGCGCTGCTGCAGGCCGAGGAGCTGGGCACGCCCCTCACCGAGGCCCTCGACCAGATCGCCGTCGAGATGCGGCGCGCCACCGCGCAACGGGCCCGCCAGCAGGCCTCGCGCACCTCCCCGCGGGTCGCGCTCGTCGTCACGATGGTGATGGTGCCGGGTGCGTTGGTGCTGCTCGTGGTGTCGCTGCTGCTGTCGTCCGGCGTCGACCTGGGGAACCTCGGTGGCTGAGCACGAGGTCAGCGGCCCAGTGCGCGTGCTGATCCTGCTGCGGATCCTCACGCTCTACCCCGTCGTGCTCGCGTGGGGTCACCACGGGCCGAGCGTGCTGGAGCTGGCGCTGCTCACGCTGCTCGTGGCCGGTACCGCGCTGCTCGCGCTGCGGTGGGACGCCATCGCCCCGCACGTGCGCCGCCACCCGGGATGGGCCGCGCTCGACGTCGTCACGAGCCTCGTCGTGCTGGCCTACGCCGGGCTGCCGTCACCGTTCGTGGCCTACACCGTCACCTCGGCCGTGCTCGTCGGCTTCCTCGTCAACCACCTCGCGGCCACGCTGGTCTGCACGCTGCTGTGCGCGGGCACGCTGCTGATCGAGACGCTGGAGGCGCCGCACGGCGCCGTCCGCGCCAGCACCCTGGGGCTGCTCGCGGCCTACGTCCTGCTCACGCTCACCGGCGGGGCGTTCCGACAGATCCACGACCGGCTCGCCGACGCCCTGCACGCGGCGGTCGCCGCCGAGGGCGCTGCCGCCACCGCCAACGAGCGCACGCGCCTGGCGCGCGACCTGCACGACGGCGTCTGCTCGACGCTGCACGGTGTGGTGCTGCAGTCGACCGCGCTGGCCCGCACTGCCGAGGGATCCGATCCCCGCCTGGCTCAGCTCGCCCGCGACCTCGAGGAGGCCGCGCGCACTGCGCTCGCGCAGTCCCGGGAGGTGCTCACGGGCCTGCGCCGCGACGACGACAGCGCGCCGCTCCTGCAGGCCGTCGCCGACCGCGTGCGGCGGTGGCAGGACGCCACCGGTATCGCCGCCGAGTTCACCGCGGCAGGCGTCGCCGACCTCGCTCCGGCGGCCCGCATCGCCGCGCTGCGCGTGCTGGACGAGGCCCTGGAGAACGTCCGGCGCCACGCCGGCGCCCGGCACGTGCTGGTGCGGCTCACCGGCGACGAGCACACCGTGCACCTCGAGGTGGTGGACGACGGCGCCGGGCTGTCCGAGCGCCGCCCCGGGGTGCGCGAGGGGCACTACGGGGTGCTGGGCATGACCGAGCGGGCCGGCGTCGCGGGCGGTGCGCTCAGCGTCGTGCCCGGGCCCGGCGAGGTCGACCGCCCCGGCACGCAGGTCGTGCTGGAGCTGCCGCGGACGGTGCCCGCGTGAGCACCGCACCCGGGCCCCTCACCAGTGAGCCCGCACCGGTCGCTCCCCTGCGCCTGGTGGTGGCCGACGACAACCCGGTGGTGCGCGCCGGTATGAGCAACCTGCTCTCGACCGTGCCGGGGCTCAGCGTCGTGGGGTCGGCGCCCGACGGTCGGGCGGCCCTCGCGATGGTCGACCAGCTGCGTCCTGACCTGGCCCTGCTGGACGTCCGCATGCCTCACGTGGACGGCATCGCCGTGGCCCAGGCCATCGCGGCGACGGTGCCGGTGCTCATGCTCACCCACTCCGACGAGCCGGAGATCATCGCCTCCGCGCTGGCGGCCGGAGCCCGCGGCTACGTCGTCCACAGCGAGTTCGACGTCGACGAGATCGTCGCCGCGATCCGCACGGTGGCCGCGGGCGGCGCCCACCTGTCACCGGCCGCCGGGCGCATGCTCGCCCGCTCGGTATCGGCGACCGCAACGCCCGCGCAGTCCGCGCCGCGGCGCACCTGGGGGCTGTCGCAGCGCGAGCAGGAGGTCATGGAGCTCATCGCCGAAGGGCGCACCAACGGCGAGATCGCCCGCACCTGCTTCCTGTCGGAGAAGACGGTCAAGAACCACGTCAACCGGATCTTCGCCAAGCTCTGCGTCACCTCGCGCGCCGAGGCCGTCAGCGTGTGGCTGCGCCGGTGACTGGGCTGCTGGTTGGGCTGCTGGTTGGGCTGCTGGTTGGGCTGCTGGTTGGGCTGCTGGTTGGNAGGCGTTTGGGCCCGCGATTGGGCCCGCGTGCCCTGGGTGACCCGGCGCCGCCTCGGCAGAGTCGTGCTCGTCAGCACCGCACACCCGCCGGCCCGGTCGGGCCGCACCGAAGGGAAACCCATGACGCTCCTGCACCGCATCGCCGCCGAGACCCAGGCCCGCCTGCACGTCGTGCGCGAGGGCCGCGAGCGCGGCCAGGGCACGCTCGAGTACGTCGGCATCGCCGTCCTGATCGGCCTGATCATGACCGCCCTGTTCGCGTCCAACATCGACACGCTGCTCAAGGACAAGCTCGTCGACGCGTTCAACAAGATCACCACGCGCGGCGGTGCGTGAGCCGGTCGGCACCCAGCGCACCCAGCGCACCATGAGCGCCGTGCACCGAGGCGACGAGGGGCAGATCGCACTGCCCCTCGTCGTCTTCGTGCTGGTCGTGTTCGCCGCCGCACTCGCGATGTTCGGCTTCGGTGAGGCCTCCGACACCCGCGGGCAGGCCCAGAAGGGCGCCGACGCCGCGGCCCTGGCCGCCGCAGCCGCCGCGCGCGACGTGGTCCCCCTCACCATCCGCACCGACCCCGACAGCTACTACGCGCTCACGGCGGGCATCGAGCAGGTCATCCAGCTCGGAGTCGGCCCCGCCAAGGGCTGCGCCGAGGCCTTCGGCTGGGCCGCGCGCAACCGCACCTCCACCACGTGCCGCTACCAGGGCAGGGGGCGCTTCCACACCCAGGCGACGAGCCGCCCCAGCGCCGAGCGGGGACTGGTCGCCGACGCCGAGGCCACGGCCGACTCGCACCTGCCCACGTGCACGGTGCAGATCGTCGTCGACACCTTCGGCGACCGGCATGCGACGTTCACCTGCGTGCCCGGCCCTGGCGGTGGTCACGGCACCGCGATCGCCTACTACCTCAACGAGCAGTACGTCAGCTCCTCCCCCGATCCCGTGTGGAAGGCGCTGTTCCGGGTGCGTCTGGTCGAATAGCCCGCGCACACGGCGCTCACCTGCCTAGGCTGCGGCAGTGACGAACCGCCGCCTCGCCGCCGCGGTGGTGCTCGCCCTCGCCGTGAGCGCGTGCCAGGCCGCCCGCCCCGAGCTCCCGCGGTCGCAGGGAACGCCCGAGCGCACCACCAGCGCGACCTCCACCGCGACTGTTACCGCGACCCCCACGCCGACCCCCACGGCGTCGTCGACGCCGGGCGGGCCGTGCCCAGGCACGGCCTGCGTGACCATCACCGTCACCGGTGACGTGCTGCTCCACCAGCCGTTGTGGTCCCAGGCCCGACGTGACGGCGGCGGCGGCCGGTACGACTTCACCCGGATCCTCGCAGCCCAGCGCCCCTTCCTCGCGTCCGGCGACCTGGCCTTCTGCCACCTGGAGACACCGCTCGCCCCGCCGACCGGGCCGTTCCACGGCTACCCGAGCTTCTCGGTGCCCCCGCAGATCGCGACGGCGTTGCGGAGCACCGGCTACGACGCGTGCACCACCGCCAGCAACCACACGATGGACGCCGGACCCTCCGGTGTGCAGCGCACGCTGGACGACCTCGACGCGGCCGGGCTGCGGCACACCGGCTCGGCCCGCTCGTCGCGCGAAGCCGGTCGGCCACTCACCTTCGACGTCCGCGGCACGCGCGTGGCGCTGCTCTCATACACCTACGGGCTCAACGGCAAGTCGCCCGACCACAGCTGGCGGGTCAACCTCATCGACGCCCCACGCATCCGGCGCGACGCGCACGCCGCCCGCCGCGCCGGCGCCGACGTCGTCGTGGTGGCGCTGCACTGGGGCACCGAGTACCACCACGACCCGACCGCCGAGCAGCGCTCGCTGGCCGACCAGCTGCTCGCCGACCCCGCCATCGACCTCGTCTACGGCCATCACGCGCACGTGGTGCAGCCGGTGCAGCGGCTGCACGGCAAGTGGGTGGTCTACGGCCTCGGCAACGCGATCGCGGCGCAGAGCATTCAGCGCCCCGACACCTACCGCGGCCTCCTCGTGCGCGTGCAGCTGGTGCGCGACGCCTCCGGCCGCTGGCGCGGCGGCCGCCTCGACTGGGTGCCGTCGGGCATCACCACCGCTCCGGCCTACCGCTGGGTCGACCTGCGCCGGTCGCCGTCAGCCGTGAGCACCACGGGCCGCTACGTCGACCGCCTGGGCGCCGACCGCACGGACGCCGCGTTGTGGGGCGCCCAGACCTGACGCGTCAGAGCACCGTGTCGAGCAAGGGGCTCAGGTGCGGCGTACCCAGGGATCGGGCGGCCTGCTGCGCGCCCGCCCGAAGTGCTTGCGGCACAGGCGAACCGTCAAGCGTGGCGTGCAGAAACCCCGCCATGAACGCATCCCCCGCGCCGTTGGTGTCGACGACCTTCGCGACCGGGACCGCGGCCAGCCGCCTTGACCGGCGCCAACGTCGCCATCTCGCGTGCCGTGCGCGCCTAGACACACGAGCTGCTCGACCGCTGCCGGTGCGGCTCGCCGAAGACGAGTTCGTGGTCTCGTCGAGCACCGGGATAGGCGTTCGCTATTGGATCGGTGTGGGCGAGGAGAACGCGGTACTGCAGCGGTGCACCTGCCCGGCCACCAGGATATGCTGCTAGCTGGCCGCTGGCGCCATGGTCGCCGAGGGCTACGTCGAGGAGCTCGAGCACTACGTCCCCACCGGCCCGATGGTCGTCTGAGTGCTGGCCAGAGGCGCCGACTCAAGTGGACCAGAGTCTGAGCCACTCGTACTCGCCCGAGAGAACGCGGCCGGCCCGTGGCGGCCGCCGAGCGGTTCGCCGAGGCGATCGGCCGCCCGGACGTCGAGGACCGACGGCTGCTCGCCCTGATCCATCTCGACTGGCCCTCGATGGAGGACATCGCGCCTGCTGGCCGTCACACCGGACCAGCGCCGCCAGACGCTGGCTCGGCTGGGCGTCGCTCTGGACGCGATCAGCGACCGGGACTGAGTCTCGATCGGACCACGGCGGCCACCTGCTGCGCGCCAGCCACCGGGTCCTGGTGCTCCCAGACCCGCACCACCGCCCATCCCGCCTCAGCGAGACGGGCGTCGGTGTCGGCGTCACGACGTCGGTTGCCCTCGATCTTGTCCGCCCAGAACACGGCGTTCACCCGGGCCGGCCGGTGGTGCTCGGGGCACCCGTGCCAGTAGCAACCATCCAGGAAGACCGCCACCTTGGCCCTGGTGAAGACCAGGTCGGCTCGACGGCGTAGCCCCACCATCGGCGCGACGTCGACTCGGTACCGAAGGCCCAGCGCGTGCACGGCCTTGCGCAGCGCCAGCTCTGGACGGGTGTCTCGACGGCGGTTGCCCACCATCACCCGTCGGGCCGCCTCGCTGGAGGCCCAGGACTCGCCCCGACGACCGCTCAGCGCGCGCCTCGGAGCGCCGACGCCACGGAGGTGGCGAAGACCTCCCCCAGCAGTCGTGGCACCGCGTTGCCCAGCTGGCGCATCTGCTCCCCCCTCGGACCGGCCAGCTTCCAGGTGTCCGGGAAGGTCATCACCCGCGCGGTCTCGCGCACGGTCATGTACCGGATCGAGCCGTCGTCCAGCCGCATCACCGACTCGCCTCCGGGGACGCCGTGCACGCCCGCCTTGACGGTCTTGGCCGGCCTGTCCAGCAGGTTGGGCGTGTGGCCGGCGTAGATCCGCGCGCCCGGCCAGCGGATGTGGGCGTCGACGTCCGGGTGCTCGACCTTGTCCGGCCCCGGCTCCCCCAGCCCACGGATCGCGTCTCGCAGCGTGCGCCAGCGCCGCAGACCGTCGACCGGGCCGAGGACAGCCGGGATCGCGTCGGGCCGGGGCGCCATATCGTGCTCGTCCCAGTACGAGCCGTCGACCAGCGCGTGCGCCAGCGCGGTGTCGGAGTGGGTAGCTCTGGGCGGTCGCCATTCGATCTCCAGGTCGCGCCGGAAGGCCACCATCAGCACCCGGCGGCGCAACTGCGGGACGCCGTAGTCGGCGGCGTTGACCGGCACCACGTGCACGTCGTAGCGCTCGCTGGGGTCGGAGTTCGGGTGCGCCAGGGTCTTAACCAGCCGCTTGTTGTGGTCGACCCAGGACTCGCCCTCGACCCGCTGCTCGAACGGGGCGGACAGCTCGCGGGTGATGTAGTCGAAGTAGTCGCGGAACGAGGGCCGCATCAGCCCGATCACGTTCTCGCACAGGATCGCTCTGGGCTGGATCTCGCGCATCGCTCGGAAAAACCACGGGAAGCCGTTGCGGTCGTCGGTGTCCCCGCGCGCCAAGCCGCCGAGGCTGAACGGCTGGCAGGGCGGCCCACCGGCCAGGAGGTCGACCTGGCCGGTCAACCCGGTGAAGTCCACCTCGCGCACGTCGCCCTGGATCAGCGGCCATTTGTCGCTGAGCCGCTTGGGCAGCGGTGCCTCATCACGATGCGGCGCCGCCTTGTTGGCCAGCAGCGTCTGGCATGCGCGGGGGGCGAACTCGTTGACCAGCAGATGGCGGAAGCCCGCGTCGTGCAGGGCCATCGCCAGGCCACCGCCGCCGGCGAACAACTCCACCGACGTGCCCACCTCACGGACTCTGTTGCGCTTCGGCGCGGGGTTCGACGGCACGGGTAAACAGTAGAAGGCACCACCCACAGCCGAGTCGACCGGACCTTCCCGCTAGCGAACACGCAGGTCAGACGCTCGGCGGCGTGTCGCCGCCTGAGTCCTGTGCCAGCTGTGAATGCCAGTCCCCAGGCGACAGCTCCACCAGCCCCGTCTCCGTTCGTCGCCACCCGTCGATGTTCCAGGGGCTGTCCACGCTCTCCCGGTAGACGAAGACGCCCTGGGGAATGATCGACGCCTGCCAGCCGGGTGGCAGCTGATGCAGGACGTTGGCGAGGTGGTCCATCAAAGGCGAAGGCCCGGAAGCCAACGTGACGGTTCGACCAACGTAGTCCTCGGTCATCGCCTGGTCCTTCGGCAGGCGGCTGCGCTGAGAGGCGAACTTGAACAGATCGAAGGGCACCGCGTTCTTGATCGCCAACAGCGCCTGCTCGATCGGCATGGGCTCCCCGGCTCCATCGACCTCGATCACGCAATCGTGGCGCACCGGACGGTCGAGGTACCACTTGCCTGGCCGCCCGTCGGGGCGGCCTCGCCCCACGTCCTTCGGGGCGAATCCCTCCTTCACGTTCCACGGGGCCTTGCCCTGGGCCTGGTACCGCTCGATCAGCACGGATTCCGGCGAGGCGGAGTCGACGAACTTGTCGACGTAAAGGCACCGGAACGACATGTCTGCCAGGTCGATGTTGTACCGTCCGGAGCATCGGTTGAGGTGCTGGCCCAGCCTGTTGCGCAGCGCCTGCTTGGACTTGCCGATATAGACCGGCTGTCCCTGGTGGAACAACTGGTACACGCCGTGCTCGGGTCCAAGCTTGGCGAGGTTCTCCTTCGTCAGTGGGGCGGTCTCCAGCCCCTCCAAGGCGGCTGGCAGCTGAGCGAGCAGTGCAGCGTTCAGGTCCAGGGTGAACACGTCGGCGTTCGGCAGCAACTGGCCACGCTCGCGCTTGGGCACGTCGGATCCTCCCTGGGGCGACTTCGGCCATGGGCCTCACCTGGGCCTCGCGAGCCGCTCCGACCTCATCTTGCCAAGTTCGACCGACACGATCGGACCTTAGACGGGCGTCGAAACCCCAGACCGCACGTTCGGCCTAGCGAGTGATCGGGTGCGGCTAGGCTCGACACCCAACTCAAACAGCGGCCGCGAGCCGTACTTGTAGGTACCGTCGGAGCAGGAACGGCCAGGTCACTGGCCAGTGGCTCACTCCCACTCGATGGTGCCCGGCGGCTTGCTGGTGACGTCGAGCACCACGCGGTTGACCTCGGCCACCTCGTTGGTGATCCGGGTCGAGATGCGGGCCAGGACGTCGTAGGGAAGGCGAGTCCAGTCGGCCGTCATGGCGTCCTCGCTCGACACCGGGCGCAGCACGATGGGGTGGCCGTAGGTGCGGCCGTCGCCCTGCACGCCGACCGACCGGACGTCGGCGAGCAGCACCACGGGGCACTGCCAGATGGTGCGGTCGAGCTCGGCGGCGGTGAGCTCCTCGCGCACGATGCGGTCGGCGGCGCGCAGCGTCGCGAGCCGCTCGGCGGTCACCTCGCCGACGATCCGGATGCCGAGACCCGGGCCGGGGAACGGCTGGCGCCACACGATGCCCTCGGGCACGCCGAGCTCGAGGCCGACCGCGCGCACCTCGTCCTTGAACAGCGTGCGCAGCGGCTCGACGAGCTCGAACTGCAGGTCGTCGGGCAGGCCACCGACGTTGTGGTGGCTCTTGATGTTCGCCGCGCCCTCGCCGCCACCGGACTCGACGACGTCCGGGTAGAGCGTGCCCTGCACCAGGAACTTCACGGGGTGCCCGTCGGACGCCGCCTCGCCGACGACCTCGCGCGCGGCCTGCTCGAAGGTGCGGATGAACTCGCGCCCGATCGCCTTGCGCTTCTCCTCGGGGTCGGTGAGACCCGCCAGGGCGTCGAGGAACTTCTGGGAGGCGTCGACCACCTTCAGGGCCACGCCGGTGGCCTCGACGAAGTCCCGCTCGACCTGCTCGGCCTCGCCGTCGCGCAGCAGACCGTGGTCGACGAAGACGCAGGTGAGCTGGTCGCCCACCGCCTTCTGCACGATCGCGGCGGCCACGGAGGAGTCGACGCCACCTGACAGGCCGCAGATGACGTGCGCGTCGCCGATCTGCTCGCGCACCCGCTGGACGAGCTCCTCGGCGACACCGGCGGTGGTCCACGATCGCTCGAGCCCGGCACCGCGGGCCAGGAAGTTCTCGATCACGCGCTGCCCGAACGTCGAGTGCACGACCTCGGGGTGCCACTGGACGCCGTACAGCCGGCGCTCGTCGTTCTCGAAGGCCGCGACCGGCGTGCCCACGGTCTCGGCGGTGACCCGGAAGCCCTCGGGCGCGCGCTGCACGCTGTCGCCGTGGCTCATCCACACCGACTGCTCGTCGGTCTGGCCGTGGAACAGGGTGGAGTCCTGCGGCTGCACGCGGGCCGGCGTGCCGCCGTACTCGCGCTGGCCGGTGTGCGCGACGTCGCCGCCGAGCGCCCGCGCCATGGCCTGGAAGCCGTAGCAGATGCCGAGCACGGGCACGCCCGCCTCGAACAGCGCCGGGTCGACCGCCGGCGCGCCGTCGGCGTACACGCTGCTCGGGCCGCCCGACAGCACGATCGCCGAGGGCTGCTTGGCCAGCATGCGCTCGACCGGCATGGTGTGCGGCACGATCTCGCTGTAGCAGCTGGCCTCGCGCACGCGGCGGGCGATGAGCTGGGCGTACTGCGCGCCGAAGTCGACGACGAGGACGGGGCGCGACTCCAAGGGGGCTTCGGTCACGCAGCCAGCGTATCGGCGTCGCGGCCCTCGACCTCACGCGCCACCTTGCGCTCCATGATGAACGAGAAGAACGGCACGACGCCGGCGAGCGCCACGCCAAGGATCTTCGTGAGCGGCCACTTCACCTTCAGGCCGAGGTCGGCTGTCGCCACCAGGTAGAGCATGTACAGCACGCCGTGGATCGGGCTCCACCAGGTCAGGGCGTCGTTGTCGAAGCCGTAGTGCAGCACCATCTCGGCGCACAGGATGAGCAGCCCGACGCCCACCACGAAGGCCATGATCTTGAACCGCGTCAGCGCGGACTTCACTCGCGGGGTCACACGCTGACCTTCTCACGCGGGGCCGCGCGCTGTTCGAGCTGGTCCTGGCGCACCATCTTCCACCACAGCACGAAGGCGAAGCCGGCGAAGACCCACCACTGGACGGCGTAGGCGGCGTTGCGCCAGGCCAGCCCGCCCGGTTGGGGCTTGGGGGGCGGCACGCGCTCGGGCTGGACGGCGCTCAGGGTGGCTCCCGAGGCCGGCGCCTCCTGCGTCACCACGAGAAAGCCGTTGTAGATGGGCGAGCCCCAGCGGTTCACCAGGTCGGCCGCGTCGAGGGCGGCGAGCTGACCGTCCGGCAGCGGGGCGGCGTCCTCCACCGGGGCGTCGTCGGGCTGCAGCACACCGCGCACCTCGACCGGTCCCGTGGGTGCGGTGCCCGCAGCGGCGCGCGGGTCGTCCGGCGACGGCACCCAGCCGCGGACGGCGGGCAGCCAACCCCCGGCGTCCGTGCGCAGCGCGCCCACGACCCACCACCCGTCGGTACCGCCCTGCAACCGGTGGGCGATGAGCACCTGTCGCTGCGGGTCGTAGCTGCCGCGGGCGACGACCTGGCGCCCGTCGGCGGCGGTCGCGAAGGGCTGCTGGGGCTGCAGCACCTGGGCGAGCGCCACGGGCGGCCGGGCAGCCACCTCACGCCGGGCCTTCTCGGCGCCGCGGTCGCGGGCGACCCCCAGCTGCCACGACCCCAGCCAGCCGAACGCGACGGCCACGACGACGACCGCGCCCAACAGGGCGAGCCATCGTGGTTGCAAGGCGGTGCGCAGCACGGGTTCGACGGTACGCGAAATGCCGTGGAGACCCGTCAGCGGTGGGACGTACCGTGGTCCATCGTGCGCCCCTTGCCTTACTCCGACCCCGGCACGCCCGACCTCACCGGCCCCGGGCGCTTCCTGCTCTGGGTCGGCCGCCAGCAGAAGGGGACGCTGGCGATCGGCATCGTGTGGGGCGTGGCCTGGATGGTCGCCCAGGCGCTGGTGCCGGTGGCGGTCGGTCGGGGCATCGACCACGGTGTCGTCGCCCACGACGGCGGGGCGCTGCTGCTGTGGTCGGGCGCGGTGGCCGTGCTCGCCGTCGTCCAGTCGCTGTCCGGGGTGATGCGGCACCGCACGGCCGTCAGCAACTGGCTGCAAGCGAGTTTTCGCACCGCGCAGCTGCTGGGGCACCACACCGCGGACGTCGGCGAGGCGCTCCCCCGCACCATCCCCACCGGCGAGGTGGTGTCGACCGTCACCAACGACGCGATGCGGCTCGGCGGCGCCTTCGACATCACCGCGCGGCTGTCGGGCGCGGTCGTGAGCTACGCCGTCGTCGCGGTGGTGCTGCTGCGCACGTCGGTGCCGCTCGGGCTGCTCGTGCTCGTCGGCGTCCCGGTGCTCACCGGCGCGCTCGGGCTGCTCGTGCGGCCTCTGCAGCGGCGCCAGGCCGCTCAGCGCGAGGAGGCCGGCCGGCTCACCACGCTGGGCGCGGACACGGTCGCCGGGCTGCGCGTGCTGCGCGGGATCGGCGGCGAGCAGACCTTCGTCGACCGGTACCGCCACCGCTCGCAGGCGGTGCGCGTCTCGGGCGTGCGGGTCGCGGGCGTCCAGGCGGCGCTCGACGCGGCGCAGGTGCTGCTGCCCGGCATCTTCGTCGTGCTCGTCACCTGGCTGGGAGCCCGGCTGGCCGTGGAGGGCACGATCTCGGTCGGCGACCTCGTGACCTTCTACGGGCTCTCCGCGTTCCTCGTGACGCCGCTGCGCACGGCCACCGAGGCCGTCGAGAAGATGACCCGCGCCTGGATCGGCGCCCGCAAGATCATCGCCGTGCTGCGGGTGAGCCCGCAGGTCGTCGACCGCACGAACGGCGCACGCGCCGAGCTCGACGACGCCCCGCTGCACGACCCGCTGTCGGGTGTGACGGTGACGCCGGGCCGGCTCACCGCGGTGGTCTCGGCGCGACCGGAGGAGACCGCGGCGCTCGCCGACCGGCTCGGCCGGTTCGCCGAGGTACCGAGCGCGCCGGTGCAGCTCGGCGACCAGCGCATCGACCTGCTGCCGCTGGCCGCCGTGCGCCGCCACGTCGTGGTGAGCGAGAGCGAGCCGCGGCTGTTCACCGGCTCGCTGCGCCGCCAGCTGCTGGCCGCGGCGCGGGTGGGTGACGGCGACGTCGACCGCGCGCTGCACACCGCGCTCGACACGGCGGCCGCGCACGACGTCCTCGAGGCGCTCCCCCACGGCGTCGACAGCGACGTCGAGGAGCGCGGCCGGTCGTTCAGCGGCGGCCAGCGCCAGCGGCTCTCGCTGGCTCGGGCCCTGCTCACCGACGCCCCGGTGCTCGTGCTCGTGGAGCCGACGAGCGCCGTGGACGCGCACACCGAGGCTCGCGTCGCGGCGCGGCTGAGCGAGCAGCGCGCCGGGCGCACCACCGTGGTGATGACCGCCAGCCCGCTGCTGCTCGACCACGCCGACCACGTCGTGTTCCTGCGCGACGGGGCCGTCGTCGCCGAGGGCACGCACCGCGAGCTGCTGGCAGGCGAGCCGGCGTACGCCCACACCGTCACCAGGGGGGACGACGCATGAGCGAGACCACGAAGGGCCCGGCCCCCACCGACACCAAGCTGCCGGTGGCTGGCGGCGAGAGCGTGCGCCGCGAGGCGCGACTGCTGCTGGGGCAGCACCGGCGTGGGCTCGGTGCCGTGCTCGGGCTGCACGCGGTCGCGGCGCTGGCCGGGCTCGCCGGGCCGGCACTGCTCGGACGGCTGGTCGACGCGGTGCGGACGGGGGCGACCCTCGGCCACGTCGACCGGGTCGCGGCGGTGCTGGCCGCGGCGATCCTCGTCCAGACGGCGCTCACCTGGGCGGCGCGACGACAGTCGTTCGTGCTGGCCGAGCAGGTCTTCGCCGACCTGCGCGAGCAGTTCATGGACCGCGTCGTCGCCCTGCCGCTGTCGACCGTCGAGCGCGCCGGCACCGGCGACCTGGTCACGCGCACCACCCGCGACGTCGACCAGCTCTCGCACACGGTGCGCTTCGCCGTCCCGACGGTGCTCGTGGCGTCGATGACGACGGTGCTCACGCTCGTCGCGACGTTCACCGCGGGCTGGCTCGTCGCGCTGCCGGTGCTCATCGCCGTGCCCATCCTCGCCGTCGGGTCGCGCTGGTACCTCAAGCGGGCACCGGCGGGCTACCTGCGCGAGGGGGCGACGTACGCGGTGCTCAACGGGACGGTCACCGAGACGGTCGACGGCGCCCGCACCGTCGAGGCGCTCGGTCTCGGGCCGCAGCGGCGCCGCACCGTCGACGCCAACCTCGCCGACTGCTACGCCGCCGAGCGCTACACGCTGTTCCTGCGCAGCGTGTGGTTCCCGAGCGTCGACATCGGGTACGTGCTGCCGGTCGCGGTGATCCTGCTCTGGGGCGGTTGGCTGGCCTGGGGTGGGCACGCCACGGCGGGCCAGGTGACGGCCGTGACGCTGTACGTCATCCAGCTGATGGGGCCGGTCGACGAGCTGCTGTCGTGGCTCGACGAGATCCAGGTGGGCGCGGCGTCCTTCGCGCGCATCATCGGCATCGGCGACGTGCCCGACGACCGGACGCCCACCGGTGCTCGGCCGAACGGCACCGAGATCTCGGCGCGCGACGTCCGGTACGCCTACCGCGCGGGGCACGACGTGCTCGACGGCGTGAGCCTCGACCTCGCGCCCGGCGAGCGTCTCGCGGTGGTCGGGCCGTCGGGTGCCGGCAAGTCGACGCTCGGGCGGTTGCTCGCGGGGATCCACGGGCCCCGCGTGGGGCGGGTCGAGGTCGGTGAGGTGCCGCTCGTGGACCTCGAGCTCGATGAGCTGCGCGGGCACGTCGCCCTGGTGACGCAGGAGCATCACGTCTTCGTGGGGAGCCTCGCCGACAACCTGCGGCTGGCGCGGCCGGGAGCGTCGGACGAGGAGCTGCGGGAGGCGCTGTCGGCGGTCGACGCCCTCGGCTGGGCCGAGCGACTGCCCCAGGGGCTGGCGACCGAGGTCGGCTCGGGTGGCCTGGAGCTCACGCCGTCGCAGGCGCAGCAGGTGGCGCTCGCCCGGCTCGTGCTCAACGACCCGCACACGCTGGTGCTCGACGAGGCGACGTCGCTGCTCGACCCGCGCGCCGCGCGGCACCTCGAGCGCTCGCTGTCAGCGGTGCTCGACGGCCGCACGGTGGTCGCGATCGCCCACCGGCTGCACACCGCCCACGACGCCGACCGGGTCGCCGTCGTCGAGGACGGACGGATCACCGAGATCGGCACCCACCACGAGCTGGTGGACGCCGGCGGCCCCTACGCCGCGCTCTGGGAGTCGTGGACCGACGCACCGCAGACATCTCCTCGATCCCACCCGTAACCTCCGGCTCCCCGCGTCGTTGAGCCGGGTGACGCGGGGCCGGCCGTCCACCCCCGGTGCCGGCCCCGCGTCTCTCGCACCGCGATCACGTCGAGGTCGCGGGACCGTGGCTCCAGCCGCGCTCGGTGCAGTCGTGGTCGACGACGACGTTCACCTGGTCGCGTAGGGCTCTGCTCGCGTCCTCTACTCGCGTCCGGGTGTGACCCACTGCCGCACGAGGCGTGCGATGAGGTGGTCTCGTCGGTGCGGTGGGAGGGCGAGGTCGCTCGTGCGTGGGTCTGGTGGGTTGCTGCCTGGTGGCCTGGTGTCCCAGACGACTGTTCCGTTGATGAGCTGTCCGGTGGCGCCGGTGGCGTGGGCGTAGCGGTGGTGGAAGCCGCAGAGCAGGCCGGCGTTGGTCAGGTCG
>NZ_LMER01000015.1:69094-69409 GCF_001426435.1 Angustibacter sp. Root456
GGCGGCCAACGTGTCCACCCCCACGCGCACGATGACGCGCACCGGGGAGCCATGCGAGGTCGGCACGTCGTTGCGGGCCAGGGTGGTTTCGGCGAGGTGCTGCAGGGCGTCGTGGCGGCGTTGGCCGGGGCTGCGCGGGTCCAGGGTGCCGTCTTCGGCCGGTTGGGGGGCGGACCAGGCGTCCAGGGCGGCCTTGAGTGCTGCCCCGCACTCTTTGGTGAGCAGGCCCTGGACGAAGGTCATGCCCGAGGCGTCGGTGGCCATCACGAACGACCGCTTGCGTTCCTGGGCTCGCTCGTCTCGGGCGAGGCGGTC